>CAZJJL010000012.1:14449-20140 GCA_964546325.1 uncultured Planctomycetales bacterium
CCAAGATCATACATCCGCAACGGACAGCTCGCATTTTCATTTCTTCTTCCGCTCCATTTTCTTCTCCATAAGCTGCAACCGTTCTATCGCCTTCGCAGCCCAGGGGCTCCTCGGATACACCGTAATTACATCTTCGTAATAGATCTTTGCGGCTTGATATTCATTCTGCTTCTCGTATAATGCCGCGATCTCATAGTCGCTTTGCGCTTCTTTATCCTTCAACTGATCGATATTCTTTTCCGCCTCGGCAGAAAGCACCGCATCGGGATGTTCTTGCACAAACGCCTCAAATTTATCCTTGGCTTCCTGCGCTGCGCCCTGATCATAATCCGGACCCCGGGAAACCGCCGCGCGGCATGAAGCGATCTGGAACTTCGATGCTTCGACCCATTCGCTATCGGGATAATTAGTAATAACCTTATTAAACGCCTCTTCTGCTTCGTAATAGCGCATGAGCCCTTTTAAGACAAGCCCGAGTTTATATTGCGCTTTCGCCGCCAAAGGGCCATATGTCGAATTCTCAATAACTTTAGTGAATATTTCGATGGAAGGATTCTCGACCGGAAGCACGACGCCAAGGGCTTTACGCTTCTCTCCTGACATGAATGCTTCTCCGATCTTATATTGGCGCTCGATGATCTCCTGAATGCGCTCAGAAAAAGGGTATTTATCGACGACTTTCTGATACGAAAGGAACGCTTCATACGGCTTCCCGATGGTCTCATCAATGCGCCCCAGATAGTATTGGCTCTCTGCCGCTTCAAACGCTTTCGGATAAGCGCTCAGCAGTTTTTGGAACTCTTTTCGCGCCTCTTCGTAGTTCCGGATATCGAAAAACCCCTTGGCAAATTCGAATTGTTCCTGAGGGGTTGATTTCGGCTGATTTTTAGGATTAATGAATTTCTTGGTCTTCGGGGTCCATATCCAATACGGATATGCCGGCGCAGCTGAAAGGCCAAAGAGGATAACCAGGATAATAATAACGCGTTTCATAATAGTTAACTTTACCATAGTTGGCTTTTCTTGTCAATTCAAATGGATGCAGGCAAATGGCAAGCGGGCAAAAAAAGAATTTACGTGCACGGTCAGGGCTATAAGTAATTCGCATGTGCCGGCAAACACAGGACTTAAAGGTTTACACAAGACTCCCGACAGGATCGTAATAAAACCGCTTACGGTAGTCAATGTTCCCAACGGCACGATAAAAAGGTTCGCAGGCACGGTAACGAACGAAACGATCCCGTAATGATACGCAATAATGCCGGATGTGCCGAACCAGGCGCAGAGCGTAACGCCGCAGCTCTGGCAACAGAATAAAAGCGCTTTGTTCTTTACGGCGCTGAAACGACACGCGCGCGCAAAAGGGGGATAGCCGTACACAATAGAAAGAACGCTGCCGAAAGAAAGCTGTGTACCGATGCCGAAAAGCTCTCCCGGCGATATGACCAGGATCACGATAAGCGATCCGAACGTCGCGCCCTCGATGTTGGGCTGCCGCTGAAGGGAAAACGCCAAGAGATACATAAACGCACCTGCTGCCGCGCGAACCACCGGAGCTGAAGCGCCGGTCATGATACTATAGAGCGCAAGAAACGGCCCGGCAAATATGAAAAAATACCTGCGTTTGATCAAACACAGCTTCAAACAAAGAATAAGAATGGCAATAACGATCCCGGTATTAAGGCCGCTCACCACAAGAATATGCACCGTTCCCGTCTCGACCATCGACTGATACATACGCGCGGGAACGCCGGACCGTTCCCCGAGAACCATCGCCGAGACAACCCCGGCGGGAACAGGCGCCATGGAAGCATACAGGATGCGCTCTAAGGTATCCTTACAGCGAAGCGCAAAATGCTTGAAAGAATACCGCGAAAAAACACTCTGCTGTTTTTGGATATCAAAAGATTCCGGACGGAGAACAAGCCTGCGCCCCCTTCCCCGAGGAGAAAACATTCTTTTCGGCTTTGCCGTTATCAAAAGGCCATCGCCGTAACATATCGGCGCTTTCGTGTGAGCGAATACCTGCACATTCCCGCAGCAAGAGACACGCTGGCTCTCTGTCTCAAAAGAAGCCACCTGAAGATAAAAAACCGTTTCTTCTCCTCTTTGAAAAGGCTCGCTACTGACCGTGCCAGAAAAAGTATAGAACGATCTTTCTGTGTAGGGGATATGCCGTGCGACATCACACGAAGGCTCTTGACCATCAACAGCCATCAGGGCAGCGCTCAAGAAAAAAATACTCACTGAGGCGCTTACCCCGAAGATCGTTTTGGTGCGGGAGAAAATCAACGCCGACAACAACGCCACCCACGACGCTCCTAAAGCATGATAAAACGATACGCTGAAAAAATGCTGAAAAACAATTCCCCCGCTCATACTCAAAGCGCTGACAATGACCGTAGGGACCTTTTTAATCCACATACAGGATACTTTTGAGTTTTTGAAAACGATACTCTCCTATTCCCGGCACATCTTTAAGATCGCTCATGCCGCGGAAAGGGCCGTGCGCATGGCGAAAAGATATGAGCGCTTCGGCAGTCTTTCGAGGCAGGACCCGCGCCCTTAAAAGCTCTTCTAAAGTGATCTGATTGGCATCAAAATGCGTGATTGAGCGCTCAATCGCGATAAACTCGCCTGCCTGTCGATGCATTTTTACCGCAAAACGGACACACAATCCGACGCTTGCACATGCCAGGATAATGAGAAGCGCTTTTTTCTCGTCGCGATTCAACGCAAACATGATTTCGTCTCCCTTCTCTCCTATTAGACGAAACAAGGCGGAATTTCTAACAAAGAATGTGTTTGCCCGCTATCCGTGATAAAAACCTATACACATAGGCTATGAATGACACGCATCAATATGGTTTTATTTGGGCTATCGACTTTTGACTATTGACCACGGTAGTTTTCAAACGGTAAACCATGAACTATCTTGCAATCTGCGGGCTTTTGGGGCATACTTAAGGTATGGAAAAATCACGCATTCTCGTTATTGATGATGATCGCAACATCGCAGCCGGCCTCAAAACGCTTCTCATCGAAAACGGATACGGCGTTTCTCTTGCCGAAAGCGGCGAGGAAGGATTACAGAAACTTGCGGGCGAACAAATAAACCTTATCTTACTCGATTTAGTGCTTCCGGGACAAAGCGGTTTTAAAACTGCTCAGGAGATCAAACAAAACCCGAAATACGCCTCCATACCGATTATCGCTATTTCTCTGCGCAGAGAAGACATCGACAAACACGTTGCTGCCGCAAGCGGAATAGAGGAATATATCGAGAAGCCCATCGATACACAAAAACTTCTTTTCTGCGTCAAAGACCTTCTTACCATCACGCCCCCCACCCCAGAGGTGTAAGACACCTACGGGGTGGAAGAAAGGGCAAGAAGTTCTCGAGGGAATTTTTAAACGACGATATTAACGAGTTTTTTGGGAACAATGATAACATTACGGGGAGGGACAGAAACCCATTGTTTGATACGCTGGTCTGCCAGCACCAATTCTTGCAACGATGCCTCTGAAATATCCGCAGGCACATCCAATTTCGAACGGACTTTTCCGTTAACTTGGATAACGATCGTAACCACCGAATCAACCAACATTGCAGGATCAAACTCCGGCCACGATACACGACCTATACTCCCGGAATGGCCGGATTCCATCCGGAGCTCTTCGCAAAAATGAGGCACTAAAGGAGCTAATAATCTGATGAGTGTCTCAAAAACATTCCTGTCGGCGCCGCGCTTATAGATCTCGTTAACCAATTCCATAAGGCTGGCTATAGCCGTATTGAATTTAAACGCCTCCATGTCATCGGTAACCCGCCTGACCGTTTTATGAAGGAATTTGATCAACTCCGGATCAGCCGCATCCTTAAGATTCTCTTGAATGCGCCAAACACGGTTTAAGAACTTATGCGCACCTTCAAGCCCCCGGTCATCCCATTCCAACTCGGTTTCGGGAGGAGCAGCAAAAAGAATGAACAAACGCAACGTATCGGCGCCATAGCGGTCAATGATCGAATCGGGGTCAACAATATTGCCTTTTGATTTCGACATAACCTCGCCGTCCTTTAAAACCATGCCTTGCGTTAAAAGACAGTTGAACGGCTCGCTAAACGAGATCATGCCTAAGTCATGGAAGAACTTGGTAAAAAACCGCGAATACAATAAATGAAGTATCGCATGTTCAATGCCGCCGATATATTGATCAACCGGCATCCAATGTCCGGCTTCTTGAGGAACAAACGGAAGATCCGTTTCGCCCGGGCTGCAATACCGTAAAAAATACCACGAAGAATCAAAGAACGTCGCCATCGTATCGGTTTCACGGCGCGCGGCACCGCGGCACCGAGGGCAGGATGTTTCCACAAACTCTTTAACCTTTCCGAGCGGGCTGCCTCCTTCGCCGGTAAACGGCGCATCAGCCGGTAGCCGCACGGGAAGTTGTTCGTAGGGAACAGGCACAACCCCGCATTGCTTGCAATAAATGACGGGTATGGGCGTTCCCCAATACCGCTGACGCGAAATAAGCCAATCGCGTAATCTCCAATGCGTTTTGATCTTGCCTATACCTTTCTCTTCCATCCAGGAGGCAATACGCAATTTTCCTTCCTTATTCGGAATACCGTCAAAGCCGCCGGAATTAATCTGTAAACCATCGCCTTCATATGCTTCGCGCATACTTTCAGGCAATAAAGACTCGCCTGCCGGCTGAATAACCACGCGCATCGGCAGACCATGTTTTTTGGCAAAAAGGAAATCGCGCTGATCATGGGTAGGCACCGCCATGATAGCGCCGGTGCCGTACTCCATTAAAACATAATCGGCAACCCAAATAGGAATGGTCTCTTTATTGACAGGGTTAAACGCGTATGAACCGGTAAAAACCCCTTCTTTTTGGGTCTCGCTTTTTATCCGGTCCGAAGCTTTTTCTTGTTTGACCTTCTCTACGAACGAGCGCACCGCCGGCGCCTGCGGTTTATCCTTGATCAATTGTTCGACTAAAGGATGCTCCGGAGCAAGAACAATATAGGTAGCGCCAAAAATAGTATCGACCCTCGTGGTAAAAACCGGTATGATCGTATCGGATTCCGTATGCTTAAAGGAGGCTTCAACCCCCTGACTCTTGCCGATCCAATTGGTCTGCATGGCAATGACCCGCTCCGGCCAATGCGTAAGCAGCGTCAAATCTTCCAAAAGCCGCTCTTTGTATTCGGTAATCTTCAAATACCACTGCTCAAGCTCTTTTTGCTCAACCGATGTCTTACAGCGCCAACACGCCCCTTCGATGACCTCTTCATTCGCAAGGGTCGTCGCGCAAGAAGGACACCAATTCACTTTCGACGCTTTTTTATACGCAAGGCCGCGCTCCATCATCTTGAGGAATATCCATTGGTTCCAGGCATAATACGAAGCATCGCATGTCGAAACCTCCCGGTCCCAATCGTAGGAAAACCCCATCTTGGAAAGTTCTGCTTCCATATCGGCGATACACTTATGCGTCCAGGCGTCGGGTTTGCTCTTATTTTTTATCGCCGCATTTTCAGCGGGTTGGCCGAATGCATCAAAACCCATCGGATGCAAAACGTCGAAACCGCGCATCCATTTATACCTGCTATAGACATCGCCGATAGTATAATTACGCACATGCCCCATATGGATCTTGCCCGAAGGATAAGGGAAC
>CAZJJL010000013.1:0-2338 GCA_964546325.1 uncultured Planctomycetales bacterium
GCATGACGCAATACGCGATACGAAAGTTAAAACGATCTCCTCTTTTCGATATTCGCCAGAATTCCGAGTGCCATAAACGTTACCATCATGGACGATCCACCGTAGCTCATAAGCGGCAGAGGGATCCCCACAACCGGCGCCAATCCAATATTCATTGCAATATTAATAAACGCCTGCAGCCCTATCATAAGCGCAATCCCAAACGCAAGCATTTTCCCAAAATAATCATTCGTTCTTCTGCCGATATTCACTGCATGACTAACCAGAAAATAATACAACAGAAGTAAAAGCGTACACCCAAGAAAACCCCACGTTTCGGCAAAAGAAGAAAAAATAAAGTCGGTATGCGATTCGGGCAGAAAATGCAACTGGCTTTGCGTGCCCTGAAGCCACCCTTTTCCCAAAAGTCCGCCGGAACCGATAGCAATCTTAGCCTGGATAATATTATAGCCGGCACCCATAGGATCAGTATTGGGATCCAAGAAAACCATTAAACGGTTTTTCTGATAAGGCCGTAAATATCCCCATATAAGCGGCAAAGAAACCACAATAAATCCGATAAAGCCGCCGATATAGCGGAGTTTTACTCCGGCCAAAAAAATGATCGTCATGCATATAAGCAGGATCATCAGACCGCTTCCTAGATCAGGCTGTTCAATAACAAGCCCCGCGGGGATCGCAACTAAAATAAACGGGAGGAAAAAGCCTCTCCAGGCATTAAAACGACGTACCTGCAACGAAATATCGCTAATCGATTTATAACTGAAATACCGGGCCAAGAAAATGATCACCGTTATCTTGGCGACCTCCGATGGCTGAAGATTGAACCAACCCAAATGAAGCCAGCGCTGCGCGCCGAGCCTGACAACACCCATTACAAAAACAATGAACAAAAGCAAAATAATCAGTCCATATAACGGGTAGGTTATATCCCATAAACGCCGGTAATACACCTGAGACGTAACGCAATACAACGCAAGCCCCATCACCAGCCACAGAGCCTGCCGCTGCGCGATGTCCTGAAAAACCTTACCTTCTTTCTCATGAGTACTGCTATAGATCGTAGCAATACCGATAAGCACGATCAGGACTGCGATAATAAGAATTTTATAGTGAGAAAGTCGTATCATATGTTTTCGTACATGCGTTGGGCTGCACAATCACAAGGTCATATCGTCACAAGAAAACCTTTTTGTTGCGCTCTTGTAACATTGAAACGTTGTGACTTTGAAACCTTCGTATTCCTATAGTGCATTTTGACGAATCATTTCTTGGATAATTTCACGCGTCATCAGTGCCGCGGCGTGTCCTCCTCCGCCATTCTCCAGAAATACGCATAAGGCGTATCGCGGATTCTGAAACGGGAAGAATCCGGCAAACCATCCGTGAGACAACCCCCGCGTGACCTGGGCAGTCCCTGTTTTACCGCCGACACTAACCGGCATCCCTTTTAAAACATTACCGGTACCGTCATCTACCGACACAACGCTCTTTAAGCTTTCGCGAATATAGTCTATCGTGCTTTGTTTTACCGGAACACGGACCGTTTTCTTGAACATCCCGGAAATATCCCTGCCGTCAACTGCTTTCACGAAATGCGGGGAAACTAAAAAACCTCGGTTAGCGAAAACGCTCACTAATCGCACAACCTGCAACGGCGTTACCAACAAATCCCCTTGCCCGATGGAAAAATTAGCAGTGTCCCCGTCATACCACGGCTGTTTACGCACGCGTTTCTTCCAGGCGGGATCAGGGACAAAACCGGAGACTTCGTAAGGGATATCGATACCCGTGATCTTTCCAAAGCCGAATCTAACCGCGTAATCATGTATTGTCTGGCCGCGCAATAAAAGTCCGGTGCGGTAAAAGAAAATGTCGCACGAATGCGCCATTGCCTGCGTGAGATTCTCGCGGCCATGGATACTCCAGCATCCAAACCGCTTATTCCCCACCATCATACTTCCCGAACAGTCATACGTGGTTTCAGGCATGATCTTCCCCTGTTCAATGCCTGCTGCGGCAATAACAAGCTTAAATACCGATGCCGGAGGATACGAACTACTGATAGCCCGATTCAATAACGGCGCATTCGGATCGGTAAAGAGACTGGTCACCACGGAAGAATCCCTTTTTTGAATGAACATTTCGGGATCAAACGTAGGATATGAAGCCATTGCAATGATCTCGCCGGTAAAAGGGTTCATCATGACCACGCAGCCTTTCCGGTCATTCAAGATCGTTTCTACTATCTTCTGGATCTTAAGATCGATCGTCAGCTGCAGCTGCCGTCCGTTTTTCGGCGGTTCATACCCTAAAACACGAACAAACCTTCCACGAT
>CAZJJL010000013.1:2355-19950 GCA_964546325.1 uncultured Planctomycetales bacterium
GCCTCCTTCTTTCTGGCGTAAATAATAATCATATCGCTCTTCAAGACCGGTGTATCCTACAATATCTTTATTGCGATACCCGTAATCTTCAAGCTTGCTTAAACGCCAATAATCGATCTGATTAAGGTAGCCTACGACGTGCGCAGCAAGCGGTCCATGAGGGTACATCCGCAAGGGATGCGGTTGCACGACAACGCTTTGATCAAGATCAAAATTCATCTCTTCCAGCGCCATCGCTTTGCGTTCTGAAACGTTCTTGGCGATCAATACCGGAAGCGACGAAACCTGAAAACGGGAACGGTACAAAGACGCGACGCGATCAGCAGAAATACCCAACACTGATGCAATGCGATCCAGGACAACGGACAACTTCTCTCTTTTTTGCGGAACCACGAGCACATCATACGAAAGAACATTGTCGACGATCACCTCTCCATGACGATCGACAAGGATACCCCGCGCCCCGATCTGCGGCGATAACCGCGTCGAGTTCTTGTCGCTCAGGGCTTTAAACGCGGTCCCGTTTATGATCTGGAGGTTAAAAACACCCGCAAATAATATGACAAGGCAACCACCTAAAATAATCGAGATAATACGCGGTCTCATACCGGATAGACCTCATACATACGCTTCAAAATCAGGGTCAAAATCGGGCTCCTCATCATTATCAAACGAAATAGCAAACGGTTTCATGGCCGCGTCAATCCAACGCAAAATCCAAAAGAAAATGAGGGTATCGTAGACGGGGCCTAAAAGAAGTGTGCGTAAAAATATCCCTGTCGGAATAGTTGAAACGCGGGGAATACAAAATCCGCTTATCACATAATATGCCAAACACGAAAGATATACCACGCTGAGGCGAACACCGCGGCTATCAAAACGCATGCGCTTATGAAGCGCAACCAAAAGAACGCTTAATGCGCAGAACAAAACCGTATTGATCCCCCATCCCGAAGCGGTGAACACATCTTGACAACAACCGGCAACCATACTATACCCCAATGCCCATCCCGGACTGAAATACAAACCGCAGATCACAACAAGTAAGAGCAAAAGATCAGGTTTTACCCCAAACAGCGCAAAAGGATTGAGCACGGTAATTTGAAGCAACGCTACCGTTATAATAACCAGAAAAAACAACGCTTTTCGTTTCATGGGAATTACGGGATAATGACCAACACTTCTTCAAGATTGGAAAGATTCGCAGCCGGAACAATAACCGCATACCGGGAAAGACCGGAAAATTCTTCGCCTAACTCCTTGACTTCTCCGACCAGTATCCCTTTCGGGAAAGCCTCGGTCAATCCCGACGTAACAATCGTATCGCCGATGCCTATATCCGCATCCCGAGAGATATATTTCATGACCAACGTATTGCCCAAAGTCCCGGATACAAGCCCTTCCTGACGGCTCCGCTGATCAATACAGGAGACACTCAGATCAGGGTCATTGATCAACATAACCTTGCTCGTTGAATCGCTTGTCTCGACAACTCTTCCTGCAAGGCCCGCATAGGTAACCGCAACGTACCCCTTGCGTATGCCGCTCACGGTGCCTTTATCGATAATGACTGCCGATGACCATGTATCAGCGGCAGATCCGATAACATGCGAAACAATGACTTTATACGGAGCGCTCTGCTTGTACGCAAGGATATCTTTAAGGCGTTGATTTTCAGCCAATGCCTCATTCGCTTCCGACAAACTCCGCTGTAACACATCGTTTTGCCGGCGGATCGCTTCCAGCTGAAGCATATTCTCATGAAAACGCACAAACCCGCTTATCTCCCGTTGCACAAAACTGAGAATCTTTAAAGGTATCTCAAAAAAACCAACCAGAGGCGCGCGACAGACGGGGATACAAGAGGCAAGCAAAAGGATTGCGAGGATTATAACGGACCACTGAATAAGTGTATGTTTTTTGAAGGTAAGCACACGCGTACGAGAAGGAATTATTACGAGTACGTCTCAGACTTTATAGGCACCGTCACATCGCCCAATAGACCGATTTCATTTAAAACTTTACCCGTGCCGTTAACTACGGCTGTTGTGGGATCATCGGCAATAAGAACAGGAAGGCCGGTTTCTTCTGAAATAAGCTTATCAATACCCCGTAAAAGCGACCCGCCGCCGGCAAGAACAATACCATGTTCAATTAAATCTGCCGCCAATTCTGGAGGAGTTCGCTCAAGGGATATTTTCGTAGCCTCTAAAATAGCGCGCAACGGTTCCTGCAAAGCTTCCCGTATCTCTTCCGACGTAACCGTAACCGTCTTAGGAAGCCCTGTCACCAGGTCGCGCCCCTTTACTTCCATGGTCATCTCTTCTTCTAACGGATATGCTGAGCCAATTTTAATCTTGATCTCTTCAGCAGACCGTTCGCCAACCATCATATTATATGTTTTTTTAAGATGTTCAATAATCGCATCGTCCATCTCATCGCCACCGATACGAATTGATTTTGAAAAAACGATCCCGGCGAGTGAGATAACCGCAATCTCACACGTACCGCCTCCGATATCAATGATCATATTACCGGTCGGTTCTTGAATAGGAAGGCCGACACCGATAGCAGCTGCCATCGGCTCTTCAATAAGTTTCACTTCCCGCGCACCCGCGCGTTCGGCAGAATCTTTGACCGCGCGTTTTTCAACTTCGGTAATGCCCGAAGGAATAGCAATCACAATGCGCGGACGCACTAAAACTCTGCGATGATGCACCTCCTTAATAAAATACCGAAGCATCGCTTCGGTGATCTCAAAATCGGCAATAACTCCGTCCTTCATAGGGCGAATAGCAACGATATTACCGGGCGTGCGGCCCAGCATGCGCTTTGCATCTTCCCCAACCGCCTTTACGCTATTCGTGCCGCGTTTAATAGCAACAACAGACGGCTCACGTAAAACAACCCCCTCACCTTTAACATACACCAGGGTGGTTGCAGTTCCCAGATCGATTCCCATATCATTCGAAAAAAGACCGAGAATATAATTAATACCTTGCTTGAATAGATCTTTGAATTGAAGCATCCAATTCTCCTTTAAGGGATTAAGACATTTGTAAGGATTGTATCAGACTTTAAAACTACTGTCAAATAGAAACTTACCAGAATTCGGTCAGCGGTGTTCGGTTTTCGGTTAGCGTATTTATCTTCAAACCGTTCACCGATAACCGTAAACCGACAACCGTTAACCGTTATCTTGAAATTGAACGAATAACGGACAAAAAATCCGGAAACGACTTACTGATACAGGAAACATCGTCCAGTTTGGTAACTCCTTCTGCCCCGGCTGCTGCAACGATCATACTCATAGCTGTGCGATGGTCACCATAACTCTTAACCGAAGCTCCCCTCAATGTCCCGACCCCTGTTATAAAAAGGTCCTGCCTGCTACCCGAAGAACGCACACGAACACTCCCTCCCATCGCATGAAGATTGCGCACCAAAGATGCGATCCGGTCGGTTTCTTTCACTCTTAATTCTTGGGCACCTTCGATCACGGTCATGCCGGAGGCATAAGAAGCAGCTACCATAAGAATAGGCAGCTCATCAATAAGCAAAGGGATCTCTTCTTTTTTTACCGTAGTTCCATGCAGTAATGCAGACCTCACGATTATGGATCCGTACGGTTCACCGCCGCGCACCGACGCCTTCCCAGGAGATAGGCGCAAAGAAGCTCCCATACGTTTTAAAACGGATATGAGGCCTGTTCTCGTAGGATTCAAACTGACATTCCGTAAAACAAGGCGCGAGCCGGTAACAATCGAAGCAAGCACAAGAAAAAACGAAGCGGAAGAAATATCTCCGGGTATAAAAAACTTCCCGGGGCTCTTCAAATGGCCGGTCCCCCTCAGAGACACCGCATTCCCCGCGCGGCTGACCGCAGCCCCGAATAAACGCAACATACGAACCGTATGGTCCCGTATAGTAGGCGGCCCAATAACCGTTGTCTTCCCCGATGCAAATAAACCCGCCAACAAAACCGCTGACTGCACTTGCGCAGAAGCAACCGGAAGGCGATACGTAATACCGCGCAAACAGGCCCCTCGAACAACAAGCGGAGGGAACTCCTCCTCCTTTTTTTTCATTGAGAGCGTGCCCGTAATATGCCCGCCCATTGCGCGCAAAGGCAACGTTATCCTTTTCATCGGGCGTTTTGATAAAGACTTCCCTGCCGCAAGAACGGTATTGAATTTCTGCCCTGCTAAAATACCCGCCAAGAGACGATACGTTGTCCCCGATTCCCGAATACAGATCGGTTTTCCTGGATGAGATAAACCGAATAACCCCACTCCCGCAACCGTAACCCTACAACGATCTTTTAAAACTTTATCTACCACGATCGACACACCCATCTGCCTCAAGGCATTGATCGTTGCGCGACAGTCATCATTGAAAGGGAAATTCGTGAGTACGGTTTTTGAATCGGATAGCGCGCTTAAAATAACCGCGCGGTGAGCAATTGATTTGTCTCCGGGGAATTCAATACTTCCCCGAACACGTTGGAGAGAAACACCTCGGTAGGATCCCATGAATCGCTACTTTAACGCTACCTTATCGCCTTCGCTGATCTTATCACGCATACCTTGCGTCATGAAACCGGCAGCAGCCATGGTGTCGTGAACTTTTTCGACTTTAACGTCGCCCAGATATTTTCCGGAGTGATTAACGGAAAAGACATCGCCGACAGATACGCCGTCTTTAGCGCCCAGATTAATAACCACAAAATTATAATCTTTATTAACGACCAAAACCTTACCGCCGCCCTGGCCAGATGAAGCATCTGATTGCGTTGTTACGACGGATGTTTTTGCGGTTTCTTTAGGCTGTACCGTCGCTTTAGCAGACTCCTTGTTCTTGTCTTTTGCTTTCTCTTTTGCGGTTGGAGGGGTACTCTTTTCCTTTGCGGTACCGCGCACGCTTGAGCCGGATGAAACCTGCTCTTCAGGATTAACCACCACCGTTCCTAACTCAATAGCCTGTTGCGCTTTCTGTTCAAGCTCAGAGATCTTGACTTCAAGGGCGGATTTCTTATCAACAAGGTCTTTTACCTGCGCCTGCACCTTTTTCATGTCCTCTTGCGCAGCCGTAAGTTTCTTTTCCAACTCCGCGCGCAATTTTTTCTGCTGCTCAAGATCAGCCTTTAAGTTATCTAGTTGGGTAAGAGCGTCACGTTTTGAAGACTGTTCCTGTTGAAGCTCATTCTTTAGACCTTCTATGCGATCCTGCGCTTCATTAAGATTGGTTTGCAGCGTGACGATTTGGCCTTTATTCTCTTCGAGACGGTTTTCACTGATCTTCTGACGGGTCTTCACTTCCTCAAGCTCTTCCATTAACTGCGTGTTCTTCTTTTTTTCCTGCTGCAGAAAATAATACACGCCGCTGGCTGCCGAAAGAGATACGAGAACAAGCGCAATCAAAATAATGAGGACCGATTTAAGTTTGTCCACCGCCATGCCTCCTCTAGAGCCCACATACAATCTTGTGGGTTTTTTGTTAACCCCCTCCGGGGCAACATCCCCTCACCCGTGCGTACTATCCGCACCAAA
This sequence comes from uncultured Planctomycetales bacterium, assembly GCA_964546325.1. Lineage (GTDB taxonomy): Bacteria > Omnitrophota > Gorgyraeia > Gygaellales > Profunditerraquicolaceae > DAONEO01. The sequence continues at coordinate 7,905 of CAZJJL010000013.1, forward strand.
ACCGGGTAATAGGATTTGTTTATCTAACTATAAGACCCATTTGACTTTATACTATAACAAAGAGAGACTAAAAAGCAAGAGATTTTTACACTAAAACCGTTCCGCAGGAAATTTTCCTGCGCGCTTAAATCAAAAACAATCATCCGCAGATCGCATGCAATACTTTGCGGAAATGACCAACGGTTATTTCCGGATAATCCGAGCGCCCTTTTATATTTGTATTAATCTCTTTACTCAAGAGACGAAAGGAATTCTTCAGGAACAACTGTCGAAAATTCCACTGCCTTGCCATGACGAGGATGGATGAAACCAATAAAACGCGCATGCAGCGCTAAACGCGCGAAACGGGTATCGCGTCCGTATTTTGGATCCCCCATAATGGGATGGCCGATATGGGATAGATGCACGCGCACCTGATGCGTGCGGCCGGTAAACAATTCTACCTCAACCAAACTCATTTCCTTACCGCGCTGCAGCGTTCGATACCGCGACTTAGCGTATCGAGCGTTATCCGCAAACGAGACAGCCATATCGGTTCGGCGCACCGGATGCCTGCCGATAGGCAACTCGATAATATCCTCGTCATACTCCATCACGCCCTTAACAAGCGCAACATAGCGACGTTGTATTGAATGCTCTTCAAATTGTTTGGCAAGCGCCAAATGCGTCTTATTGTTTTTTGCAATAACTATAAGTCCTGAGGTATCTTTATCAAGCCGGTGCACGATCCCGGGACGCTCGGGGTTTACATCGGATAATTCTTGGAACCGATGCAACAAAGCATTGACCATGGTATGCTCATAATTCCCCGGAGCGGGATGAACGACAAGCCCGATCTGCTTATTAATGATCGCCAAGTCCTTATCCTCATAGATGACTTCAAGGGGGATATCTTCAGACTGAACGATTCTCTCCTGCTTATCAGGGATAGAAAGAGTGAACTCATCAGAAAGTTTCACTTTATAATGCGGCTTGAGCGGTTCGGAGTGATTTTTAAGACGAACGCAACCGTCTTCAATGAATTTTTTAATATGCGTACGGGAGATACCCTGCTCTTTTACGCAGCCGGACTCTGCCAAAAAGACGTCAAGCCGTTTGCCTTTATCCTCGATCTCAACGATTACGGTGCATTCGCGCGGCATGCATATCCCTCCAAAGCCACAGTAAGCCGGCGATAAAGAAAACCAGGCTTGTTACCTGAAATACGGTCAGCCCCATGAAAAAGGGATAATTATCGCCCCGCCAAAACTCGATCATGAACCGCTGAAACGAATACAAGATCAAATACGCACAAAAAATCCTCCCCGGTCGGTGCGGTTTGCTTTGTAAATATAAAAGCACTGCACAAATGATCAACAACATTCCTGCTGAATATAATTGCGTAGGGATAAGCGGTTTTGCATGGCCGGGGAAGAATAAGCCATACGAAGATTCCTTGCCAAAACAACACCCGTTCAAGAAACACCCGACCCTTCCGATCGCATGACCGAGGACTATTGCGGGCGCCAAACAATCAAGGATAGGAGCAAGCGCTTGTTTTTTGTGCTTGGCATACACTAAGGCAGAAATAAAACCCACCGTCAGGCCGCCAAACCACGAAAGCCCCCCGTGTTGCAACATGATAATCTCCAGGAGATTATCCCGGAAGAGATCGAAATGCTCAATGACATAATACAACCGAGCTCCGAGAATACCGGTCAGAAGGCCTATGAAACATATGTTGTAGATGAACTCCGGGTCCAATCCTCTTTTCTTTGCCAAGAACTTAGCCATGGTAGTGCCGACCAAAAAAGCGAGCGCCACCATTAAACCATAGGAAAAAATAGTGATCGGGCCGATATGACACACAATCGGATGCATGCTTAATCCTTTACCTTTTGCTTAGCGAATACGATATGCCAGCCTATAATGACCGCGCCAACGGTGATTGCGGAATCGGCGATATTAAAGACCGGCCATACGCGAAAATCAAAGAAATCGATGACATAACCGAACGTAACGCGATCAATGAGATTACCGAGAGCGCCCCCTAAGATCAAACTAAGCGCGACGGAATATGCGGAGACGGTGCGCAACGACTGATTTTTCAACATAGCATACATGAGCGCGATCGCAAGAACCGCCGTAAAGATAAAAAAAGGGACTTGTCCTCGCAACATACCAAAAGCAGCACCGCGATTATGAACGAGGCTCAGATGTAATACATGAGGAATGACCGCTACGGAGTGTTGAACCGCAAGATATTTCTCAATGAAGTATTTCGAAAGCTGGTCTACCAATACAACAGTAAACGCAATAACGAAATTCATTGTTGCTCAAGAAGCACTAGCGTGCTTCTCTCTTCTCCTGACACTTTACGCAGAGACGCGCATAAGGGACCGCTTTCAGGCGGCCTTTGGCAATGAACCCTTTGCAATCCTCGCAAACGCCAAACGTCCCTTCTTCGATCTTTTTCATGGCGTCTTTTAACTCATAGAGAAGCTCCCGCTCGTTCGAGGCAAGCCCCATGCAAAATTCACGGTCATAGTTGTCAGTCGCAACATCCGCCATATGCAATGTATAGCCCGAAATATCGCCCGAGGCTTCTTTTTGGGATTTTTTCTGCGTATCTTCAGTGATCTGCTGAAGGCTATCAAGGATATCGCCTTTTCTTTCATGAAGCATTTTCTTAAAAACCTCCAACTCGGCCTTTAAGAGTTTGTTCCCTAACGGCCGTGCCGAATGCTTCTTCGGACGGTGCGCAGCGGGTTTTCTGGATGTTTTCTGCACGCGTGCTTTCTTTTTCGCGATTTTCTTTTTCAATGTATTACCCTCCTAATGCACTTAGGCACTTACCACACACCTGTGGATGCTGCGCATTCTTTCCGACGGAATCTGCGTAATTCCAGCAGCGCACGCATTTTTCACCCGCTGCTTTTTCTACCCGTATCATAACATCGGAAACGCCGTTTGCCGCAACCGTATCGGTGCCTGAACTCTCCTGTTTGGTAACCGCAACGCATGAAACCTTGAATATCTCCGCTAAATCATCGTGTAATCCCGCTAAATATTTATACCGAATATCATTGTTTGTCAACAGATTTATTTGCGCGTCAAAAGAACTGCCGATCAAACCGGAAGTCCTTTTCTCCTCAAGCGCTTTGTTCACATCACAAATAAGCTCCATCGCTACATGCAATTCTTCAAGAACGGTCTTTTGCGCAAAAACCTGATCGCGCTGCGGCCAATCCAAAAGATGCACGCTGGCGATAGCCTGTTCGGACCGTTCTTTCGGCATATTCTCCCAGATCTCATCGGCAGTAAATACCAGGATCGGCGCCATAACCCGGACGAGCACCCGAATGATCTCATAGATAGCGGTCTGCGCAGCCCTACGCTCCGCGTACTCCCCCGCATAAAGTCGGCCTTTGATCCTATCCAAATAAAATTCGGACATCTGGATATTGCAAAAATTATGCACGTGCCCGAACACGCCGTGAAAATCAAACGCCTCATACGATTCGGTCACCGCGGACAACATCTTTTCCATTTCTGCCAAGATCGCCTTATCGAGTTTCTTTAAAGCATCATAGGAAACTTTATCCGTATCAGGATTAAAATCATACAGGTTACTCAAGATAAAACGGATCGTATTGCGGATCTTTCGATACGCATCGGAAAGCTGTGTAACGATCCCCGTTGATATCCTGATATCTTCGTTATAACCGCTGGAAGCGACCCAGAGACGTAAAATATCGGCGCCGCTATTCTTAATGATATCCTGGGGAGAAATAACATTGCCCATGGACTTGGACATTTTCCTGCCTTCACCATCAACGACAAATCCGTGCGTCAGGACCGTTTTAAACGGAGCCCTGCCATCGATACACATTGCCGGGATTATGGAAGACTGGAACCACCCTCGATGCTGATCGGACCCTTCAAGATACAAATCAGCAGGGAATTGCAACGCAGTCCGTTTCTTAAGAACTGATTGGGAACTAACGCCTGAATCAAACCAAACATCCAAGATATCCGCGCCTTTTAAAAACAAAGTTCCTTTACAATGAGGACACCTGAACCCGTCGGGAACAAAATCCCCGACATCATGAATGAACCAGGAATCGCTTCCTTCTTTTTGAGCCAGTGCCGCAAACCTCCTGATCACCTCCGGATCAAGTGTCTCTTCATGGCAATTCTCACAGACAAGAGACGGTATAGGGACCCCCCAATATCTCTGACGAGATAAACACCAATCAGGACGAGATTCCACCATGGCGCTAATACGCTCACGTCCTGTCTCCGGGACCCAAACGACATCGCGTTTGATCGTCTGCAGCAACTTCTGCCGCAAGTCAGCATGATCGATCTTAAGAAACCACTGTTTCGTTGCCCGGAAAATAACCGGTTTTTTACACCGCCAGCAATGCGGATAAGAATGCTGGATCGAACCTGCCCATAATAAGGCACCGAGCCCCTGCAGTTTTTCGATGATCGTTTTATTGGCATCATAGACATTCTGACCGGCAAACTCTCCGGCAGTCTGATCAAATATCCCCTTGGCGTCAACCGGCATAACAATATCAAGTTTATAGCGCAACCCCGTCTGATAATCCTCCGCGCCATGACCGGGAGCGGTATGCACCAGGCCTGACCCGTCTTCACCGGAGACATATTCGGCACAAACAACCTTCCCTTTCCGTAAACCGAACGGATGCGTATACGCGATCCCCTCAAGTTCTTTACCGGTACATTCTTTTATTACCTGAACGTTCGAAAAATGGGCGTGCTCTGCCACCCGCTCAAGGAGGTCTTTTGCGACGACAAAATTCCCTTTATCGGTCTTTATGAAACAATACACGAACTGCGGATGAACGGCAACCGCGACATTAGCGATCAACGTCCACGGTGTCGTGGTCCAAATAACAAACGCTCCATCGTTCCCCAGAAGCGCATTGTCATCAAAACGGAAGGCGACGAAAACAGACGGCGATGTATGATCCTCATACTCGACTTCCGCTTCCGCCAATGCAGTCTCGCATTTAAAACACCAGTTGACCGGTTTAAGTCCCCGAGAAACATAGCCTTTTTCAACAAGCACAGCCAAAGAACTGATAATACCCTCTTCATAGTCCGGTGTCAGCGTCAAATAAGGATTCTGCCAGTCGGCAAAAATACCTAGTCGCATGAACTGTGTCCGTTGCGTACCAACGAAACGCAACGCATAATCATGCGCCTTTTTCCTGAACTCCACCTGCCCGATCTGATATTTCGAGATCTTAAGCTCTTTAAAAAGGGCATGCTCTACCGGCAATCCATGACAATCCCAGCCAGGCACGTACGCCGAAGAAAAACCCCGCATCGTTTTATATTTAACAATGATATCCTTCAGTGTTTTATTAAGCGCATGGCCGATATGGATATCCCCGTTTGCGTACGGCGGGCCGTCATGGAGGATATATTTCGGCTTCCCTTCCTGCTTTTTCTGGATAGCCTCATAGATATCCTTCCACTTTTCAAGGAAAAGAGGTTCCCGTTTAGGCAGATCAGCCTTCATAGGAAAGTTCGTTTTGGGCAAATTCAGGGTATTTTTATAATCAGTTTGTTCGCTCATAGGTTCGGTTTTCGGTGTTCGGTTTTCGGTGTTCGGTGAGCGAAACTTTTCCGCTAACCGACAACCGTTAACCGCTATTTTAAATATTTTCCAATAATTATGTTAAGATCTTTTTTCGTTTTTTCAGAAATCAACTTCCGGTCCGTTACGATCGCATATTTAAGCGTATCCGAGCACGCGCACGCTCGCTTCTGAGGCATAGCGCGTATCGCCTCAACCAATACCTTCTTGGCATTTTCGCTGTTTTTCATAAGATTAGCGATGATCATCTCAACCGTAACCGTATCATGTTCCGGATGCCAGCAATCATAGTCTGTTACCGCAGCAAGCGTCGCATAGCACATTTCGGCTTCTCGCGCGAGTTTTGCCTCGGAAAAATTAGTCATACCTATGATATCCATCCCCCAACTCCGGTAAAGATTCGATTCGGCAAGCGTTGAGAACGCGGGGCCTTCCATATTAATATAAGTACCTTTTGCGTGCGCCCGAAGCCCCAGTTTCTGGGTCGCGTTATACACGATACCGCTGAGTTCGCCGCATACCGGATGAGCTAAGGCAATATGCGCGACAATATTCTCAAAGAAACTCATATCACGCGCATAGTTCGTCCTGTCAACGAATTGGTCAACGACGACAAAATCAAGCGGTTTCATCTCTTCCCGTAAACTGCCCACCGCACTTACGGAAATGATCCGGTCAACGCCCATTTTTTTCATGCCAAAGATATTGGCGCGATAATTAATATGCCCGGGAGGGATACGATGGCCGACATCATGACGGGGAACAAAAACAACATCATGTCCTTCCAATGACCCTGTAATGAATTTTCCCGAAGGCTTACCAAACGGAGTACTCACTGAAACCTTCTTCACCTTCTTGATACCTTCGATATTATATAATCCGCTTCCGCCGATAATGCCGATCTTCCCCATACGATCTACCCCCTCTTCAATCAAGCTAACATGAACTTCGGTTTCCGGTGTTTGGTATTCGGTTAGCGTATTATTTTGCTACCCGAAAACCTTTAACCGGTAACCGCAAACCGCTAACCGAACATCACAAACTACTGCGATAATTCTTCGGCTCTTCTTGCCGCAGCAAGCACTGCCTCTGATAATGCGCCGCCATTCTCTAAAACTGCAATCGCTGCTTCCGTAGTCCCACCCTTTGAAGTCACGCGCCTGCGGAGTTCAGCCGGCACCACCGCAGTATCCTTTAAATACTTTACTGTCCCTGAATACGTTGATCTCACCAAGTTCCGAGAAACATCCTCTTCCAAGCCCGTGTTTAATGCCGCCGCAATAAATGCATCAATGAAATAATCCATTTTATCCTGAGGTATTCGATCTACATTAATATTGTTCTTTTCAAAAAAATAACATACGTAAGCCGGCCCGCTTCCGGAAACCGCTGTTACCGCCGACATCTTAGATTCTTCAACAAAAATTACTTCACCGACATATTCAAAAAGATCCTCGGCAAGATCAATATCCTCTTGCGCGGCAAATTTCCCCGTCGTAATGCCGGTCACGCCAGCTCCGATCTGGGCAGGCATATTCGGCATCCTGCGAATAACGCGGCAAACACCGATCCGGCTTTCAATAAAAGATGTCGTAACACCAGCGGCAATTGAAATGATCACCTTATCCGCGTTCAACGCCGGCTTTATTTCGGTAAGCGTAATGGCAAAATCCTGCGGTTTAACCGCAAGGATAACGGCGTCGCACGTGGAAACCAACTCTTGAGCATTCCCGCAAACAGTAACGCCGGGAACATGAGCGGTCTTTGCCGTATCTTTATCAAAAAGGGAAACCGCGTAATCGCCTTTTATGCGTTCAACGATCGCGCTCCCCATATTCCCATAACCGATAATTCCGATTTTTTTATTCATAATTAAGCAGTCGATAGCCAATAGTCTATGGCCGATGGTAAAAGCCTAAATTAAAAACAGATTCTTCGGCCTCTTTGAGGCCTCAGAATGACATGAATATTCTTTTGTCATTCTGAAGGAGCTGTTTTTTACTTTAAGCGACTGAAGGATCTAAACTACGAATCCGCCACCGGCGGAACGCAGTCTTGTGACTTGTGACCTTGTGGCTTGAGACCCTTCCTTTTTATCCTTCAAACAATGCTCTCCCGATCCTTACTATCGTCGCGCCTTCTTCAACCGCAACCTCAAAATCGTCGCTCATACCCATGGATAATTCGTGTATTGTGTCGTGGGTCGTGCGTCGTGAGTTTATTGCGTCACGAAGCTCGCGCAGCCTACGAAAATATGGACGAGCAGCATCCCCTGAAGCTCCTAATGCCGCGATCGTCATCAACCCCCGCACCCGGATGTTTTTACATCCGCTCATCTGCTTTAAGAGCGGCTCGACCTCGCCGGGCGAAAGCCCGTATTTTGACTCATCAGCGGCAGTCTTAACTTCCAAAAGAACATCCTGTATTTTCCCGAAAGAACACGCATGTTTATCTATTTCAAGCGCGAGCCGAAAGCTATCTACCGAATGGATACAATCAAACATACGCACCGCTTCTTTTGCTTTATTCGTCTGCACATGGCCAATCATATGCCATTGAATTCGTTGTGCGTCGGGCGTATTGAGTATTGCGTCATACTTAACAGACGCCTCTTGGACGCGGTTTTCACCAATATGCATACAACCGGCGGCAATAACTTCCTGGATATCCCTGATACTCCTACCCTTGGTGACCGCTATCAAGCGGACAGAAGCCGGGTCTCTGCTGCTACGAGCGCAGGCTGAGGAAATGCGTCCTTGTATCGAATGAAATGTGTCTTTGAGCATACGTACGAATCAGTATATTATACATGAGAACAACGGCGGGTCAATCGATTAAGAATAAAAACTATTTGGGTGACAAAATCACACGTCATACGGTCACCGTAGAAGCATAATGCCCATAGTACAGTGTGACTTTATGACCTTGTGACGTTGTCCCCCGGGTATTCTATCGTATTAAAAATATTCCTGATACACTTCGCGGACTTTATTGACCGTGCGGGCGAAAAGATTCGGCGGGACAACCGCTTCACTGATCAGTTGCGGACACTCCTGACGAAGCGCCAACGAAACAATGCCGAGCGCGGTCACATACGTCAGAAAATGCTGACCTGAAAGAGCTTCGTTCTTATTCACTAACGGCACAATATCCAGCTGACTCAAACGGGCAAGCTTTACCGGAATACCGATGACACGTTCAAAGTATTCCAGAAAACCATCCAATAATAACGTCCTGCCGGAAACCGTAAACGAATTAATTTGGTTCAAAGGGATACCGGAGGAAACTGCATCCCGAATAGCCTCCGAAAGAGTCTGTGAACGTCCCGTCAAGATCTCAACGACCCTCTTTTTCTTAAGAGGTTTATACGCCCTCTCTTCTTTGACCAATATCTCCTTTTCATCGTGTATCGCAAAAGCATCGCCAACAAATCCATGGGAGCGCTTCACATCCTCAGCCAACTCAAACGGGATATTCAACTGATTGGAAAGCTCCAGGGTCAGATCATCCCCGCCAAAAGGCAGAATCTTAATATCCTGCAGCAAACCATCTTGCAAAAAAACCAATTCCGTTATATCTTTCCCGATGTCGCACAATACATGCATTCCTTTACGCTGCGACTGATCAAAAACCATATCGCACGTAGCGATCCCGGAAAAATAAAGCCCTTTCAAATCGAGCCCTGCCTGATTGACGGCACGCGAAAGACTCTGCATTGCGGCAAGCTTCCCGCAAACTAAATACAGATCAACTTCAAGCTTATGACTATATAAACCAAGAGGATTAAGAATATTGCTTTTGGTGTCGATTGAGTACCCGGAAGGAATCTGATGAATGATCTCCTCATCCAAACTGGAACCGAGGATCCTCGCCTGCTCATTTACCCGCTTTATATCTCCGGGAGTAATGACTTTATTCCCGCGCTCGGCTAAAGGGATAATCGCGCGACTGTGCTTCGTAAGGATATCCGACCCCGAAATATTCGTATAGACGTATTTAACCGAGAAGCCGGTCTGCGTACGGATATTTTTAAGGAGCTGATCGATATCGTCGACCAAATCCGTGGAATCAATAACCGATCCCCTGCGCATACAACGCGTTGAGAGGGTCTGACAATGAAGCCAGGCTATATGATGGTTTTTAATAACGGCAACCGCTGCGGATATTTTGCTTGAGCCGATATCAAGCGCACAGATATAATTTTTATTTTTTAACATTGGATTCTTTTAATTTGATTGCAGGTTCCCCGAACCGTAAGTCAATATATTGTATATTATCCTGGCTATTTTTCAACTGATTAAGTAACGAGCCCACGATTGAGATCTTGGAACGCAGATTTTCCGGGCTGATCTTAACGTCTATCCCCCGACTTTCTTCTTTTTTGGAAGCGGCCTTGGATTGAGCGGCAGACTGTTGTGCGCGCACCTCCAATAAATAGGCAATCGGCATAAGCACAAAAGTAATGCTATCGGGATTAGCGATATCGATTTTCTGCAGATAGAAACCGGAGAGTTCTTTATTCAAGCGTACTTCGCGCATCAGGCGAAACGCGAAAACCAGCTCTTTGACCGGATAACGCGCTCCGGTTTTTATGCCGGTGATTTTCTTGTCAAGCCCCGTAATTACGGTTAAGACAGAGTCCTTTACCTGAGCCGGTCCCTCAAAAAAAACGAGATCGTCGCTTATCGAATAATATTTTCCCGCCTTCACATATGCAACAGGTTTACGCAACACGTATTCCACAAAGATCTTGTTCGGCAAGACGCGAATGAGCTTAACCCTGCGAAAGCTCGTAACCGCAAGGCCGATATGCGTTGCCTCCTTCTTAAGATCAACGTCAAAGATATTCTTCCCGATAAGATACGAGAGATCAAGACGCTGCCCCGTCGGTAATACCAGCGGCGTTTGCTGCAGAATTGCGGTATTGCGCTCACGGATATAGATGTCTTTAACTTTAAAATACGCGAAATTCTTGATAACACTTATTGAAACAAGCGACATAATCAATAAAATGACCGCGCCAAAGAAACAAGCGGCAATGAGCCCGCCAGACGGCACCATTTTTTTCTTTCGATCGTTTAATAACTTACGTTTTTTCATACGCTGAAGTAAGGAGCCTCAGACATAATTCCGAGAATTCGATCCCGACCGCGCGAGCCGCTTTCGGCAAAAGGCTTGTTGCCGTCAGCCCCGGGATCGTATTGACTTCTAAGACGTACGGAACATCATCATGCCGCAACATAACGTCAACACGCGAACATCCCACACATCCCACCGCTCTATGCGCCGCAAGAGCCAATTCCTTGATCTGCTCTGCGATCACATCGGGGATCTGTGCGGGAACGATATACTCCGTTGTAACGGAGTTATATTTCGCGGTAAAATCAAAGTATGTGTCTTTCGGAATGATCTCAATAATTGGCAGAGGTTTATCATCAAGGATGCCAACGGTAAGCTCCCTTCCCTTAACATATTCCTCAATGATAATCTTTTCATCAAAAGAAAATGCCAATGCCAATGCCGCAGCAAGACTGCGTTCATGTTCGATAATAGAAAGCCCGATGCTTGAGCCATGCGTTGCCGGTTTAATAACAAGCGGCCACCCGCAGGAATTCGAAAATTTCGACGTTTGAGAACGAACAACAACCTGATATCGGGGAGCTCGAATACCGCACCTATCAAAGACCTCATGCGCAAGCGCTTTATCCATGGCCCTTCTGCTTGCCTCTACCCGAGAGCCGGTATACGGGATTCCGACAGTCTCAAGGATTGACTGAATAGTGCCATCCTCACCGAAACGCCCGTGTAAAGCGATAAAAGCACAAGAAAGCTGATGGGAACGGATCAATGATACGTTCTTTTCGATATCGTCGGTTTCAATGTCGATAGGGACCACGTCGCAATCCATTTCACGCAACGCGCGCAAAACCGCAGCCCCCGATTTAAGGGATATCTCCCGCTCGCTGGAAGGCCCTCCCATAAGGATCCCGATTTTACCGAACTTCTTCCGTGAATCGCGTGTATTGAGTCGTGATTTATCACTCATATCAATTAATCCCAAAGCTGTATTTCAGGTTTTAATACAATACCAAAACGCTTCCGCACCGCATGTTTAACCAAGCCCATCAATTTCACAACATCCGCAGCAGAAGCAAAACGGTCATTGATAATATAATTTGCGTGCTTAAGCGAAACCGCGGCGCCGCCCACACGCGCCCCTTTTAAACCGCACTGATCGATCAATTTCCCCGCTGAATTCCCGGGAGGATTTTTAAAAACACACCCTGCCGACGGCTTAGAAAGATCCTGCTGTTCCTTCTTAAGCAAAAGATTCTTTTTTAAACGGGATTTGATCGCTTTCCCATTGCCGCGTCTAAGCGCAACTGCTGGCGCTGGGCATCGTGCAAAGGAGCGCTGCCTAACATGGCTATC
>CAZJJL010000014.1:0-1689 GCA_964546325.1 uncultured Planctomycetales bacterium
GAGGTCTTCCTTCATTATCCATTCAATTTTGTGCTTTTGCCGAAGCTTGCCTCGCTTTCAAGGCTTTTGATAACGGTTTTTGTCGGTTCGTTCACCACCGGTTGGGCGGTTTTTTGGGTGTGGGCTTTGCATCAGAGAAAAGCGTTGCGCATTCCCGAAACTGTTTCTCAAACTTTCAAAAAATACATTGCGCTCTTTTTTGTGGTTACCATTGTTACGCTGGTGTTGTATTTCTTCGGGAAGCTGATCGGTATCGCCTTGGTGAAGTATTTCAGCGCAGGCCATGCGAAGCTTCTTTTTATTCCCGCGCGTATTTGGCTTGGGCCTATCGAGGCGTGTATCGGGTTTATCTTGAGTGTGGTTGTGCAGGCGGTTTTTATATACGCAGTCCCCATCCTTTTATTGAATAATGATAAACCTATTAGGTCATTGGCCCGTTCCGTAGGGATGTTTAAACGCCTCCCGGTCATTACGGTGCTTATCGTATTCGTTCCGATATTGCTGTATGTGCCGATCATCGTGCTCCTATCGAATACGCAATTCCTGATCAATAGGGTGTTCCCCGAATTTGTCCTGTTTGTTATTGTGGCAGGCTCAGCGGTAAGTTCGCTTCTTATCGATCCGTTTATCACGGTTGCGAGTACTCGGATCGTTATTCAAGATAAGGAGGCTCGACACTCATGAAAAAAATTGCCTTGATGAGCGTTGTTTTGGTGAGCCTCGTATTGACCGGATGCGGCGATGATCGTTATGCCATGGAAAAACGTTTTTGGCAGGCTCAAAAACAGATGGAGAGTATTTTTAAGAATCCCGATGCTTCTCCGCCCCGCGAACTTGAACGTGTCGTTGCCGTACAGGAGGCTTTTATAAAACGATATCCCAAAACGACCCTGGCTGTTACCGCGCAATTTAATATTGCCCGGTTATATATAGTCAAGAAAGAGTACCAAAAAGCGCGCCTTCAGTTGCAGAAGATCATGAAGGCTTATAGTCGGGCGCCTGTTGTTATTGCCGAAGCGATCTTTTTGACCGGGAATTCGTATGAGATCGAAGATAAGTGGAGCCTGGCGCTTGAGCAATATAAGAAGATAATGCTGCGATACCCGGTGACGCGCCGGGGCATGGATATACCGCTGTATATCGCAAAACACTATAAGATCAAATATCAACCCGATAAGATGATCGAGGCTTTGAAGGATGCGGTTACGTATTATAAGAAGCTCGCCCAGCAATATAGCGACACGCCGTTCGGGTACACCAACGGTATCCTTGTGGTGAATTGTTATATGGCTCTTAGAGATTGGCAAAACGCGTTAACGACGCTTGATGCGATGGCGCAGCAATACCGTTTTAAAGTTCCGGTCGACGGTATCTATATAGATATGGCGGGGATATATCTGAAGGGCTTTAAGGATAAGGTGAAAGCCAAGGAAATCGTTGAAAAGGTCTTGAAGGAGTACCCTGACGGCAGATATCATAAGGTGGCTGCGGCGTTCCTTAAGGAGCTTAATAAGCAATGAACGATGTAAAAATTTACTATGGTCCGGAAAACGGCGCGTTACTGCAGAGTTTCCTGAACTGCACGTTAAAAGAGATCATGGGCAGTATTAATGCCGAGTGCGGGTCGTTATTTTTATTCGATTCCGAGCATAAGGAGCTTGTCTTAAGTTCTTTCTATAACTCCCAGCA
>CAZJJL010000014.1:1706-2605 GCA_964546325.1 uncultured Planctomycetales bacterium
GGGGTCTCCGGAAAGGTTGTCGATATCAAAGCTCCGGTTTTAGTAAAAGACATCAATTCTGACAGCCGTTTTAAGCGCAACGGGTACGGCCATTATCGCACGAACTCATTTATTTCCATACCAATTTTCAGCGCCGATAGGCTTTTAGGGCTTATCAACCTTGCGGATAAGGCTAATGGCGAGCCGTTCCATGAGAATGATCTTAAGATAGCGGTTACGATCTCGCGCTATGCGTGTCTTGCGTTTGACAGTGTTAACAGCTATACGCTCCTGAAACAGGAAAAAGAGAACCTTGATAAGCAAAAGGCGCTTATCGAAAAATATGCTTCGGTGGGAAAACTTGCTGCCGGTGTGGTGCATGAGGTTAATAATCCTCTCGACGGTATTATGCGGTATACGAATATGCTTTTGGACCATGTGCCCGATAATTCCGTTGAAAAAGAATATCTGTTGGAGATCAAGAAAGGGCTGCAGCGTATTGCCAATACGACTCATTCGCTCCTTGAATTTTCGCGTCAGGTCAATTCCGGATCGGTTGCGCATTCAAGAAAGATCTCCGAAATTTCCCGTCTTATCGATGACGCGTTGGATTGCTTCCCCGGGAAATTGGACGCTATTCGGGTGACGAGGAAATTTGAGCACACCCGGGAACATATTATTGATATGGGGCTGCACCATGTGTTTTCCAATATTATTAAGAATGCTATAGAAGCGATGTCCGGCAAAGGAGAACTCCTTATAGAAACCCATGAGGCCGGCGGAATGTTGTCGGTTTCTTTCCAGGATACCGGTGTTGGGATACCGGATGATATCTCGGGAAAGATATTTGACGCGTTCTTTACGACAAAAATTGTAAATAAAGGTACTAAGAAGCTAAGGCACTAAGGTTCTAAGAAAAT
>CAZJJL010000014.1:2615-7191 GCA_964546325.1 uncultured Planctomycetales bacterium
TATTTGTAAAGAGATCATCGGCCGCTACGGCGGCAGGATCGAAGTGACGCGCATTCCGCAATCCGGAGCGCGGTTTACCGTTTTAATCCCCGTAAAATTCCTCGAATATGCATACGTTCAAGCCACAACGAAATCCTAACAATAAACATGTTTTGATCGTTGATGACGAGCCTCTTGTTAGGCGTTCGTTGAGCGAAATGCTCAGTCATTGCGGCTATACCGTTTCCATTGCCTCAAATGGCCGTGAAGCTTCCGATATCCTGAAGAATTATACCGCGGATGTGGTTATTACCGATATGCGTATGCCGGAAATGGATGGCGTGCAACTGTTGAAACATATAAAACACGAGCATCCCGGAACGCCGGTCATTATGATGACAAGCTATGGGAGTATCGATACGGCTGTCAGCGCCATGAAAATGGGCGCGTACGATTATATCACGAAGCCGATCATCGATTCTGAGATCAAACTTATGCTGGAGCGTGTTGTCCATGAAAAAAGCCTTCAGGAGGAGAATTCAAAGCTCAAAGAGCAGCTTTCGGTAGCGGTGAAGGATTCATTTTACGACATGGTCGGTAAGGACGAAAAGATGCAGAATGTGTATCGTCTTATTGAGGCAGTTGCCGGAACCCGCGCTACGGTCTTGATCCATGGCGAAAGCGGGACGGGAAAACGCCTTATCGCTCATGCGATCCATAAGCATAGCAACGGTGAGCAAAAGAAGCCGTATGTTGAAGTCAGTTGCGGCGCTTTGACCGAAACGCTTCTTGAGAGCGAGTTATTCGGCCATGTCAAAGGCGCTTTTACCGGAGCGTTCAAAGACCGTGTCGGACGTTTTGAATTAGCTGACGGCGGAACGATGTTCCTGGATGAAATTGACGCGTTTTCTCCGGCATTGCAGGTTAAATTATTGCGCGTTCTTCAGGATGGCGAGTTTGAACGGGTGGGGGATTCAAAGACCTTGAAAGTCGATGTTCGTATTCTTGCGGCGACCAATCAGAATCTCTCCGAATTGATCGCTCAGGGGAAATTCCGGCAGGATCTCTTTTATCGCTTGAATATTATTTCCATTGAAGTGCCGCCTTTGCGTCATCGTAATGACGATGTTTGCCTTTTGGCGCAGTCTTTTGTGAAAAAACATGCTAAACATGTAAGTAAGAAGGTTGAGGGGATTTCTTCGGAAGCAATGCAGGCCTTAAAGGATTATTCGTGGCCCGGAAACGTCCGTGAGCTTGAGAATGCCCTTGAGAGGGCTGTTATTTTAACGAAATCACCGGTTATCCAGTTGCATGATCTGCCTGATTTTCTGGCGCATCAGAAAAATAAGAAGCTCAATGCAGAGACTTTGAACGCCGCTCAAGACGACGCGTTATGTTTAAGGGATGCTTTGAAGAATCCGGAGAGAGAATTGATCGTGAAAGCGCTTGATTCTACCGATTGGAACCGCAATGAAACCGCCCGTTTGCTCGGAATTAACCGCACGACGTTGTATAAGAAAATGGCTCGGTACGGCCTTTTGAAAGAAAAGCGTTCTCATGTCTAATGTCCCGTATTCACTCCCTTCATTGATCGGCGTCCAGAAACTACAGAAGATACAGGATAATATCGCTTCCGTTATGCGTGTAACGGTGCGCACGTATGATACCAATGGCAAGCCGTTGACTGAGCCAAGCGGTTTGCCGAGGTTATGTTCCGAGCTTGTGCCGGAATGGCGTAGCGATTTTTGCGGCTATTGCAAGCCTACGTTCCTGGGCGGCAAGGCAGTCGTTGATAAAAACTTAAGTTTTTATTGCGTTGATGGGCTTTCGAATTATTTGATCCCGATCCGCCTTTCCAGCGGCTTGGTTTTAGGGTATCTTATCGTAGGGCCGGTTATTTTGGTCCGCAGGGATTCCAAGGAGGGTTATCAGGGGCTTGCTGATATGCTTTCCATGAGTCTTGACGCGGTTTGGGAGGCAATCCAGGAGATCAGGGTTGTATCGTTTCAGGGGGTGCAGGCGATCGTCAGCCTCATCGAAGATATTTTTAATTTTACGATCCATAAATCAAAGCTTTTGGCGGGATCAGAGCCGGAAGAAAGTATTTCCGATCAGGAACTCGATAGGATGTTGACCGTAGTTTTAAATTTAGCAACCGAAATGAGCAGGTCCGATATTAGTTCCATTATGCTCGTTGATGAAGATACGAAGAGCCTCGTTATGAAAGCGTCCCGGGGCCTGGGAGAGGAAGTCGCAAAAAAAGCGCGATCAAGGATAGGAGAGGGGGTTGCCGGTAGGGTCGCTCAGAACGGCGAACCTCTTTTGTTGGATGAAACGGTTGAGGATGCTTCGCTCAAGCCGCTTTTAAAGCGTCCTGCTATACGGTCTTCAATGGTTTTACCTGTGCGTGTCAACAATCGGGTCATGGGTGTTGTTAATCTCGCCGTGTTGCATACCTCCGCTATACGCTATACCCGGGAAGATGTCGGTCAGCTTGAAAAACTTCTCGAATTAGCTTCCGTAGCACTTCAATAGTTCAGTTCAAACAAAAAACAATACGGGTTTTAAGGTCACAAGACATCCGCCACAAAACATGGCGGACAAGCAAGGTCACAAGTAAAACCAGATTCTTCGCTCGCCAGGGTATTAAAAAACACGCGCTCACTCAGAATGACAAAATAAAAAGAGCCGTCATTTTGAAGGAGCCACAACCTACTTCTGGCGACTGAAGAATCTAAAACTACGCGTCCGCCACTGGCGGAACACAAACTATCGACCATAGACTATAAACTATAGACTACGTATAGTTTTGATATTCCCTATGAGTTATCAGCTGTGGTCTTAGTTCGCATCCGGAAGTTATTTTATTCTCCGATACGTCGTGGAAGGGATCCGCAATTCTTCGCGGTACTTTGCTATGGTGCGGCGGGAGAGGGTCATGTTTTTTTCTGTGTTCAGTAAATTTACGATCTTTTGGTCGCTTGCCGGGTGTTTTTTGTCTTCGGCCTCGATATATTCTTTGATAAGGGTTTTTGCAAGGGTTGAAGAGAGGTCTTCGCCTGAAGAATTCTTGACGCTTGTAGTAAAGAAGTCCTTCATGGGATATATCCCGTGAGGGAGTTGTACGTATTTGTTCATGACAGCCCGACAGACGGTTGTTTCATGGACATTAATACGCTCCGCAAGCTCCCTGAATGTGAGGGGTTTTAAGTACGCCATTCCGTTTTCGATCGCATCCGCTTGAATATCCATAAGTGCTTCAATGATCTTTTTAAGGGTTTGGTTGCGCCTGGTCAATGCCCGGAGGAGTTCCATTGCATTTTCCAGCTTTTGACGCAGAAATTCTTTTGTTTCAGGGGTGACTCCGCTTTCTTTGAGGTACTGTTTATAGTCTTTGTTAATGTTGAGCGTCGGGATCTCGTCATTATTGACGGTTACGTCAAGTTCGCTATCGGCGCCGTTAATGACGATATCCGGTATTACCGTGAATGTTTCTTCGGCAGAATAGAGGCGTCCCGGTTTAGGGTCTAATTTAAGTATTTTATGAAGTAAGGGTTCCAGGTTTTCCGGCGCAAAGCCGATGGATTTGGCTATTTTTGAATAGTTTTTCTTTGCCAGGTCATCCAAATGTGATGTGATGATCTGTTCCAGGGGGTGATTGAGCTCTCCGGAAAGTTTGAGCTGGATAAGAAGGGACTCCTGGATGTTCCGTGCCCCTACCCCGGGAGGGTCAAATTCTTGGATCAGGCGGAGTACGTGTTCGGCATTTTCCAGAGAGACGTTGGCCTGGCGTGCGGTCGTTTCCAGGTCTGTATTCAGAAATCCATTATCATCTATGTTGCCGATTATTAATTCCCCGATATGGATTTCTTCTTGAGTGGAAGAGAACATGCCGAGTTGCCGCATGAGTATATCTTGCAATGTTGCTTTTCGCGAAGCAATATCCATAGTGACATCAGGTATGTCTTTGTTTCCGATACCGGGAGAATAATTCTCCCGCGCAGGTTTGACGGGTGGTTTGATTTCTTCAAGAAAGGGGTTGGTTTGCAGCGCGTCTTCAACGACTTTTTTGAGGTCGGGTATTGAAAGCGCAAGTATGGCCAATGAATGCTGCAGGCCCGGTATTAAAAGATGTCTTTGCTCTGTTCGTTGCTGAATTTGCATAGGTTAAGTATAGCACATTTTTCTGCCGCAATTCAAGAAAGCGGACTTGTTAAGGATAGCTGATAGTGAATTGGGGGCCGAATCCTGATGCCTCGGCCCCCAATTCGGGAGGATGGATTTAGGAGCCGGTACATTCTTTAGTTCCTTATTGGGGGACTTGCGTTAGCGGCTACAAAAATTAATTCTCCAGCCGCCGAGTAGGAACACAACGAACATACCGGCCCCATAACAACATTTTTAGTGTACCCTATGTGCGTAATTTGTAAATGGCTTAAAACCCCATTTTATTGACTAATTTCTACGACTTAATTTTAATGAAAATTCCCCTTGACCGATCGACGGAACAATAGTAAAATTTGAAGTGAATTATGGGTAAGTACTCATTATAAATAGGGCGTTAAAAATCGGTAAGTTTAGGTATAGCCATGAGCAC
>CAZJJL010000014.1:7201-19693 GCA_964546325.1 uncultured Planctomycetales bacterium
GGCACACGAGGAAGAGCAAAGAAGTATAGGATGGTTCACCATGACCCGAAGGTTATCCAATTCAGCCCTCGCGGAAAGCCCGGAAGGCCGTTTGAAACCTACTTAAATGTCGATGAATTTGAGAGTATTCATTTGTCCGATTTTATGGGATTAAGCCAGAAACAAGGCGCTGAGCTCATGCGTGTGTCCCAGCAGACCTTTAGCCGGATCCTGAATAGGGCTCGGGGGCCCGTTGCCGAAGCAATTGTTGAAGGAAGAATTATAAAGATACAAGGTGGTTCATACGTAATCAGTCACAAGGAAGATGTTAAAGGTTAGTCTGCGCGTAAACAAATTTCCCACCAAAGCGACCCACAGAAGGTATAAATAACACTCATTAGAAACTGTTTTTAAGGCTTATTTGGGCTAATTGGTAACTTCCTATAATATACGTTATGTTAACTATTGTATGGGGGGCGTACCGTCGATGGGGCTTGTTTTGCAAGGGTTTACGCAAAGGCTCTTTTAAGGCTTCTAAAGCGCTCTTTTTTAAACTCATCTTAAGCGTTCAATTCCCTGGGGGTTCTTTTGTTCTTAGTAGTGCATTTCTTTTGTCAAAGTAATTACCGCAGGATAAATCGTATCATCACCATAACGACCGTTAATTGTATCAACGGTTTTTAAGAGGTCTTCCCTGCGTTTAATTTCGGCAAAAAGGGGCTCGTAGAGCCTCTCTTCCAGGCCTGAACACGTAACCCCAATTGCGCGGATTTCGGGCATTCTAGGGCCTGTTTTGGCGGCTATTTTGAGGCTTTTGAGGTATATCTCATGGCCATCATTTGTTGCCTGGGTGAAACTTTTTTGCGCGGAGAAATTTCCCAGTACCGGGCCGGATAACCACACATGAACGCTATGCGCCACCAAATTTTTGCGGCGCAAACGGTGCGCGACCATGTCGCTTAAAAGCCGTATCCAGGCTTTGATAAACCGGGGGTTTTGTGAAACTCCCGGCAATGTATATGAATGGCCAACTGATTTCGGTTTTGAGTCTTCAGATTCACTTTCAAGGTGTTCCGTGGCATGGAGTGATGTATATAAATTAAGGCCTGTTTTTCCGAAAATTCTTTCTAGAAAACTTGGAGATTTTTCGTACAAATCAAAACATGTTTGAATACCTAAACCGCATAAAATTTCGTTTGATTTTTCGCCAATGCCGCAAAGTTTCGCGGCTGGCGTTTTCTTTAGAATTTCGGTTAGGTTTTCTTCGGTTATCATACAGATGCCGCAAGGTTTCTTTAACTTTGACCCTAGTTTGGCTAGTATCCAGTTCTTAGCAATGCCAATGGATGCGGTGATATTGAACTGTTCCGTGATCTGTTTTTGGATAGTTTTGGCAAGGTTTTGCGGATCCGGATGATCATTAACATCCATCTGGAACTCATCAATGGATGCGTAATTGACCACAAAATCGTAGCCTTTGAGCATGTCCAAAATCTGTTCCGAGGTCCAGATATACTTACTCTGGTCAGCGCTGACAAACTGCAGCTCCGGGCAGATCCTGAAGGCTTCGGCTGAAGGTGTGCCGGCTTTGATGCCGTAGGCTTTGGCTTCGTAACTTGAGGCGCAGACTACGGTGTGCATTTTACTGCCGCGTGAGCCTACGATCAGCGGTTTGCCTTTGAGGCGCGGGTTAATGGCTTGTTCAATGGAGGCAAAAAACGCGTCCATGTCAATGTGGAGGATCATAGTAGAAACGGTACGGGTTGCAATGTCACAAAGTCATAACGTCACAAGTAAATGCTTGTGTACGAAGCTATGTGTCCGCCACTGGCGGAACTCAAACTTGTGACTTTGTGACGTTGTGACCTTGAAACCCGCTTAGGTAATTAACTTGTCTAATTGCCAGCGATACGTCACATTATTGAACGATATCTGGTACAGATCAGCACCGGTAGTTACGGAGAAAAAATGAATCACTTCCCGGCCGCGGCGTTCCTGCCATGTGTAGGTGATCTTTTTGATGCGGTAGAGTTTGTCATTCCAGAAAAAAGCGCGCGGCAGTATTGTGGCATTCTGAAAAAGCGCAAGGCAATCAATGCGTTCATCCAGGGTATCGGGTTCGTGATTTTCTTCGGTTGGGATGTGGCGGTCCCAGCGCGCTTTCGGGTTAAATCCGCGTGATTGCATAGTTGAATAAAAAACGGTACGGGTTGCAACGTCATAAGTCATAACGTCACAAGTAAATGCTTGGTACGAGACTACGCGTCCGCCACTGGCGGAACTCAAACTTGTGACTTTGTGACTTGTGACCTTGAAACCCGGGTAGTTAATACTTCCTAATTATCGACAACACTTTCCCCGCAATGGTGAATTCTTCGTAGATCGGTGGATATAACGCGTTTGCCGGCTCAAGGTATGTGGAACTGCCTTTACGCAGGCGTTTCAGGGTCACTTCGTTATCATCCAACAGTGCCGCGATAATATCTCCGTTATTAGCCGTGGGTTGTTTCTTGACAATGGCAATATCGCCATCCATGATGCCGGCTTCGATCATGCTGTCACCCTTGACGCGCAAGGCAAAAACATCCTGCATACTTAAGCGGCCCAGGTATAGATCATCAGGGTCCACGTAGCCTTCGATTTCTTCGTATGCCAAGGCGCCGCGGCCTGCGGCAATGCGGCCGATGATGGGTATGCGCAGTAATTCCGGTATCAGTTCAATGGCGCGGGAACGGCTGGCGCCGCGTTTGAGATAGCCTTTTTGTTCCAGGGCATCTAAATAGTCCCGCACGGTACCGGTTGATGAAAATCCTAATTCCTGAGCGATCTCACGGATGGTTGGCGGCATATTGGCAAGTATGCGCGTCTTGATGAAGTTGAGTACTTTTTGCTGCTTTTCAGTCAATGTTTCCATGTCGTCACCTCCGGAATCACTTATACCACACATTTGTGTGGTATGTCAAGAAAAAAATAAAGGAAAGAGAGGCTCGTGCCTCTTCTCTCCTCTGTTCCGCAGTAAATATCTTAGCCATTGAAGACCGTGTTAATCTAGAGGTAGGAAGATTATATCTTGCGTTTTAATCACGAGCTGCACGCTTTCAATAAAAGTTAATTTTAAGAATAGAGGTTTTTGATTTTTTGGATAATCTAATAATACTTGATTTTGAACCTACTATTAATCTGTTAGTTAGCTTTTGTTTAATTTTTGCTGCTTGCTTTTTAGAATCTTGATAGCGCTGTCCTCTAACTTTTGACTGCAACATAAATAATTCAATAGAGCGATTAGGTATAAAGTTGACTAGTACTGAATCTATGTCTCCCTCGTCATTTTTATTATCCTTCGCAATAATCTTTATATTGAAAGGATAAATGACAATCTTTCCATTAACCTTTTTTTGTTTATTGTTGTGCATAATATCATTAGCTAGTTCTATCAAATCTTCGAACTCACTATTTTTTACGTTTAGCGCAGGTGATTTGCCTAGTTTTTTGATGGTTTTTCCATCAATAAGTATTGAATCAATAGGGATATCTTTATCAATGGGAACGGGCCTCAAGCTATACTTTGATTTTATTGCGAGACCAACCATAAAGAAAACTAACTTATTCCAATTGCCTGATCCCAAAAACGAATAATAAGTTCCGGGGTGACTCTCTTTACTGCTGAAAAACTTTCTAATAAATGAAGGTGTGATTTTACTCTTATGTCTTTGAGATATAATACAAAAAGATATTAGTCTGCCGATAAGATGCCGCGCTAATTGAGAATTTGATTGTATTTTCTTAAGATTCTTTAAATAAATATAAATATCATTTGCATTTGTTTTAATATTCTTGTCAACGACATAATTTAAATACGCGACCTTTTTGTTAATGGCTTTTCGAGCGGTATCTAGACTCCTTTCTATATCAAAAAGTCTTAAGCCTATAATGGATAGGTTTAATACTTCATGATATTCACAGTCTTGATGTAGGTTGGTTTTGAATCTAGATAGATAATCGTTGAAGGTCTCTTCCATATAACTAGATTCTGGTTGACGAAGCATAGTAATAAGGAATGAAATGTCTTTTTTTTCTTTTTGTAACCGCTTAAAAAATGCTCGGTAAGCTAGATTTTCAATTAACAAGCATTCAGTATTTTTATAAAGCTCTTGCATTAAGTAATTATCTAAAGCGTCCCAGAGGTTGGAAATGCGATTACTGTTGCCTTCTTGTAGACTCGCTTTAATAGTTTCTATGCTAATGTGATTGGCGTTAAAAGAGAAGATTAAATTGCAGTAGTAGCTATCTAGTAAGATATAGGCGATTTTACGGAGATTAGCAAATATTGTTTTAGCTTTCTTAAAAACATCCTTCGAAGGGGAAATGTAGAAGCCAAGATATTTTATGTACTTGTTAACTAAGACTTTATCATATCGTGTTATTTGTTTTCCTTGGTCTGATATTTTATAATCGTGCAACTTAAGCACGGCAAAAGCTTGATGTAATTTGTAATAATTGTCATTATCAATAACAGAGTTGACTTGTTTTTGAATGCTAGGATAAGCGTTAAATTGTTCCTGGAAAGAGTCGCGTATTCCTTTATTTGAAGTAATGATTCTTAGGATTGCTCTTTCGTGGGGGAATGTTCCATGTAGATGGCCTAATGGTAGTAAGAATGCCCAACATTTTAACAACTCAGAGATGGAAGATAATACTCGCACTTTTTTTTCTTCGTAAGGCCTTGAAAGGGCGTATTTATACTTAAATTCTTCATCTTTCTTTATTAACTCGATAAGGTAGGAAAGCATTATTGCATATTCAAATTTAGAGTGATGAGCGCAAGAAAAGCGTCGTTTTAGAACCCCAAGTTGATCTAGATTGGTTAGTCTCCTTATTTCATTGTTTTTCTCAAGCCACCTAAAAAGCTGTGCAGATTCAGCTCGAAATGGGATCTTTTGGTCTCCAAAAATAGGTAGACGGTAATTTACTGGAAGCATTTTCATTCTACTAAGTATTCTCCTGCCATGCCAAATTGAATCCCTCTTAATTTAATTTTTTCACGAAGCATAAAACACGTTTTTTCTAAAAACAATGTTTCATTTATTTAGATATATTTCAAATCCTCATAAGCTATTACTTTTGGAATATTCTTATCTTTATAAGCTGAGAAGATGGTTTTTCTATCTTTGGCAAATTGTACGATAAAGTTTTTGGGGATGATTATATACTCCATATACTTTTCATCAAATTTAAGATATTTTTTTCCATTTCTTTTCTTTACTATATGATGTTTTAATTTTTCCTCGAACAAAGTTGTATAATTTATTCGCCATTCTCTTTCAAAATATAGGGCGTTTGGATCTTCAAAGAGCTTTTCTTGCCCAGATAGGGGGGTAGTTTCTGTTTCGTTATATTTAAAACTATGTTTTCCAGAATAATCTTCAGTTGTAAGAAGAAAGGTTTTTAATAATGATTGGATGCTATCAATTCTTGCAGTCTCTTTTATCTTTTTGCCTCTGAAACCACAAAAAGACCAATCTCTGATTCCTCTACTTCTTAATAAGTCCTTTAGAGCTTTCAAGGCTTTTAGTGTAAAAGTGATATTCCCTTCAATCCATGGGTTTTGCATATATCCTACAGGGGTAGCATGGCAATTTGCCAAGTATGTTTTATTAAAGGAAATCCCAAACTTTGAGTATTTTTTACAATGTCGCTCACTTTCGGAAAGAGGAATGTCTGTAAAGCTGATCATGCAGAGTTTCTTTACTTTGAGGTCGGGATACTTTTTATTAAGGCTCCAAGACGAATTTCCAAAAAGCAATAATTTCTTTTTTAAAATTTCTTTGAGAATCCTGTATTGTCCTTTTGAAGATTTTTCCTTTCTGCCTATCCAATGTGTTAGTTTATTTGATATGTATGCCATTTTAGACTTTTCGGGATAATCGTATGAACTTGTTAGCGGAGCATTGTACCTTTAGCTTTGAATTCTTTATCTGCCGTTATTGAGAATAATATGTTAGATTTTATTTTGTTCAATCAGTTTCACAAATAAAAGGTCTTTTTCCCCTAAATCGTGTAATCCTAATTGCTGTTGCGCTAAATTAACTTCCAATTCTGTGGGGGTAAATTTGTTCACAGAGCCAGTACAGCAATCAATTATAACGCCTATTATTCCTCCAAATACCAAGTTACCCCAGATCCAGCCGTTGATGCCTCTGCGCAGCGTTATTTCGACTGGTTGATGACCTTCTTTTTCAATTCTTACTTGGTACATCGGTTGTTTTCTATCGAGTACAAGAGTGCAAGGAGATTGTTGCTGTGTGCCGTTTACAATAACTTTTGCTCCGCTTGGAGTTGAAATAACAGGTAGGCTTTGGTTTCTGCCGCTAACGATTGTGCAACATCCTGCTATGACTAATAAAAAAGCACCGATGGTAACAAAAGAAACTATGCGTTTCATTTTTCCTCCTTTTTCTAGTTATGCATCCGCCACTGGCGGCACTCAAACGCAATACGTTTTAAATTGTGATTGCTTCGTCGCGATTCTACTCAGAATAGGGGACACTTTCCTGTTCGACTCAAAATCGTTTAGGACGTTTGGAAAATGTCCCCTTCTATAGGGCGCTCCTCGCAATGACGATCTTAGTTCAACGCAATACGCTATACTCAATACTCACGACACTCGACACACGACCCACGACAAACAAAAAAAGAGCACCCTCTCCCCAGCAGTGCCCCGTAAGCTACTTCATCCAAGTCTCCCCCGAACTTGTGATCTTGCCTGTCCGCCATGTTTTGTGGCAGATGACCTTGTCACCCAGGCCGTTTATACACATATAATACTACTCCAGTCTCCTTAGCGCGTCAATGACTTAAATCCACTTTTTGCTATTCTTTTTCTACTTGCCTGGCTATTTTATCTATGTAGGCAGAAGGTGTGTTTTAAGGGGAATTTTAAAGAAAAAGAGGGGAATTGCCTCTCCCCTCTCTTCCTTTTTGCCGCCTCTCGGGTATTAAGGTAGTATATTTTCTATCCTGAGATCCCTGGGGTACTCGATCGTGTACGTGTAGACTATCTCCTGTTTTGCGCTTGGAGCAAGCTCAAAGTGCCATAGCCAAACGCCTTTCCTATCCTTGTAATCCTTGCTCGCCGGAGCCGGGTTTACCTCTCCGATCCTTACTTTGATACGTTCGTCCTGTGAAACCGGCAGCGATTCAAAGAGATTGACCGTGACCTTCTTTGCTTTATAGTTTTCCACCGTGAGTTTGTATTTATAGGTAATTTTAATGGTGGAAGACTGGATAGTGCCGATCAAGACGGTATCGGTTTTCTTTTCCAACTCTTCGCGAGAGACTTTCACGTCTTCATCGGTGCCGAAATAGAAGTTGAACTTTTCCTGCGGCCTGACATTCTCCAATATGCTGGAGCTCACAAGGTCTCCGCCAAGAAAAATATTCACTTTTCCGGTTAAAAGCGGGAAGGCGCTGGTGTTGGTGACTTCGGCTCCCAGATACGCCTGCTGGTTTGCGGTAGGGTTGCTAAAATAGACAAAATCAGTGGCCAGGTCAATGGCAAACATCGGGATCTTTTGCGCGGTGTTGTTGGCTTTGACGGTAACGTTGCGCGGCGCTTTATACACGACCGAAATGCCTTTTTGTTCGGCAGTTGCATAGGCGACCGTTGATTCCTGTTCAACGCGGAGCATGTCTCCTGCGACTTCAGCGCAGGCTAATGTTTTTTCCGCAAGATCGCCGAGAGATTTACGCGCTGCGTAGTCTTGTTTTTTATTATCGTAGAACGCTACTGAGCGGGGCGCATGGAACGGCTGCAACAGGAACGCGTGCGGTTCCGGCATGCGGCCTCCGATGGTCGGTTTTGAGGTGGTAAGGGACATTTCCACGTTATCCCAGTCTTCGCCTGTGTTTTGCGTTACAAGCCCGTAACAGACAACTTCGGTTTTATTCGCATCAACATCTGCCCTGGCATCATACAACGGCTGCCAATTCGCTGCTCCCGGTATAAGGTATGAAACATATAATTCTGCCGCGCATTTTTTTGCCGATTCTACTTCAACGACGATGTTGGTGATCACTCTTTCCCCTCGCCCGGATCCTAATTGCGCCTCTTCCGACTGCAGCGCGGTGAGGGTTTTTTGGAGGTCTCTGAGCTTGGTGTCGCTTTCTACCTGCTGTGCGTAATTATCGCTGAGCCGTTCATCGTAGAATTTAAGGAGCGCTTCCAGCTCCGATGTTTGCGGCATTTTAGTCACCAGATCCTTGGGAAGTTGCCCGTTTGTATAGAGGCGAAGCGAATCAAGAAATGCTTTTTTCTGATCAAGGACTTCTTTGCGGTTTTGAACGACGCGCATTTGGTCGGTGATCGTTTGTATGCGGTCTTGTATTTCCCTGAGGCGTTCCGAAGGGATATTCGTGATGAACTCTTTTTGCGCTTGGGCTCCGTAGATCTTTATTTCTTCCGTTCCTTTACCGGTTATGCGCAGGGTGTTTTCATCGAAATACGTGACGATGCCCGGGATCGTTATGGTGTGGATCCCTACGGGAAGGTCGACGTTTATTTTCCGCGTCACTAACGCGGCGTTCGGATAAACGGTTACTTTGACAATACGTGATGTTGCGCTGATCTCTGCTGCCCAGAGTGACGATACGCAGGTGAGTGTGATACTGAGTCCGAGTAGTACTCCGATGAGTCTTTTCATGGCTTCCTCCTTTTTGGTTGTTTGTGGCGTCACCTGTTTAGACAAGGAGGAGCGATAAAAGTTCCCGGAATTTTATTCAGAAGGAAGTGATAGCGTATCTTATTTAAATGCAATGGGTTGCTTATGCGTGGTTTAAGGGGCTAGCGCGGATTGATGCGTATGTACACCGATGTGATCTCTTGGGAGGATGATACGGTTTCAGGTTCGAGGTTCAAGGATGGTGTGATGAATTTGAGTTTGTTGATCAAGCGCGCGACGTTTTGGGTGGGGATGTCTACGTGCATGAGAGTTTCACCGGATGCAGTTCCTTCAGTTGCGATGATACGGGCATTGGTTTGGCCGCAGATGATCTTTAACAGCGGGATGACTTTTGTTTTGATGAGCTCTTCTTTAATGTTGAGCGAAACAGCGGGAAGATCTTTTTTGGGTTCCGGTAAAATGATCTGTGCTGATTTTGTGAGCTGTTCTTCGTTACGATCCGCGGCTTCGGATGTAGGAGCTTTTTCCATGACCGCAGAGCCTGATATTCCTAATGTCTCTTCCATTTCGTAAGAGCGTGTTTTAAGGTTACGGGCGGGCACCTTAGCTGCGGGCGTAATACTTCCAAAGGTTTGATCTTGAAGGATCTGACCTCCGCGTTGTTCCTGTCTTTTGGCCGGTAACGTTTCTGAGAAGAGCGTTTTAGTATCAGCGGCGTTGGTTTTTACCGAAACGCTTTTATGGAGAGGAACTGCCATTTCAAGGGGTTGTTCGGTCATCGGAGAATAGTAGGCTTGTTCCGCAGGATGCATGAAACGGTAGACGGTGATGACCAATACGACTGAAGTGAGCACTCCGACGACTTCAAGGGGGAGTTTAAGCTTTGGGGTAAAAATATTCTTTACGATTTTTTCAAATTCAGACCGCTGTTCGATGCGTTCATGGACTTTTTGCGCGAAATCAGCGGGAGCTTCGATCTTTTCCAATGACGCAAGGTGCGCAATGACTGCTTTAAGTTCCGCAAGGTCTTTTGCGCACTCCGCGCAGGAAGCGCAATGCGTTTCAACCGCGCTTTTCTCCGCGGGTTCGAGCATATTGTCTATATAGGCTGATAACAGTTCCTTGATCTCCGGGCAATTCATGAGAGTATCCTCTGTAATTTTTCCTTAAGTGCCAGGCGCGCGCGCGATAATTTCGATTTAACCGTCCCGAGATTAAATCCGGTGATTCGGGAGATCTCTTCGTATGAGAGAGCTTGAATGTCCCGGAGTATCACGATACTGCGTTGCTCCTCAGGGAGCGCTTCTATTGCCGCCTGGATAAAAGCGCTCGTTTCCTTTTTTTCAAGCTCTCCTCTTCCTTCTTGGGCGCGCGCATCCTCTATGTCAAGAGGGCGATCCCCCTCGAGCGTCTCTTTGGGCGTATCAATGCTCGTGGTCTTACGGCGCATGCGGTATTCTGCCGAAACAAGCTTATTCTTGCACGTATTGACCGCTATGCGGTAGATCCAGGTTGAGAATGTCGACTCAAAACGGAACGAGCCGATCGCTTTATATACCTTAACGAATGTTTCCTGCGCGGTGTCATTTGCCTCCTCGTAATCGCCTAAGAAGCGGTAACAGAGATGGAAAACCTTGTTTTTATAGCGCGTTATCAATGCATCAAAAGCCGCGGTATCAGGCGGTACGTGTTGAAAACGCTTTATAAGCTCTATGTCAGGATCCGGGGTCTCGGTTACCATTTAGACAGGTATTTACGGTAAAAGTTCCTTCTGAGGAGGAAAATATTTTTTCATTACGAGCGCGTAGCCGAAATTCCCCATTCCCTGTATGCGCAGGGGGATCTTCCGGTCATCGGCGCTGAGCCATATCTCGACTTGTTTAGGGTCGCTTTCAAAATGGTACGCTTGAAACGTTCCTGCGGGAACGGTTATGGATTCTATTGAAGTAAGTTTTATGGTAAGTTCGCGCGTGGGCAGGTTGACTTTGAATTCCATGCCTACGGTGAGGTCGGGAAGCTGGCGCACGTAATGGGGCAGCAGTATGGAATTCTGGATCGGCGATTTTTTTTGAATGGTGGTGGTTGTCTGTTTCTTCCCTTTTGTGCTCAGGATGGAAACCGTGTATGTTTTTTGGTCGTATTCTTCACGGATGGTTTCTTTGGAGAAAAGGTTAACGATGGTGCGCTCTACCGTGATCGGCAGGAATGTCCGGTCGTCGCTTAAGATGCGTTCCGAATCGGAAAAGCGCAATAAGCGGGTATCGAAGGTCATTTCATCAACGTAGAAATCGTTTTCCAGTGTAGCTTGCACGAAACAGAATCGCGCGGTGCCGAGGTTGAGTTTGCCTAGCTGCACTTGATAGAGGATCTGTTCGCCGATATTCTTAGGCAGGGGGAACCGGTCTTCCGGTGCAATGAATTCCTTGGCAGGGGTATGCGACGGAGCGGGAGCGCGGGTGACCGAGTAATAAACTGCGCCCGCTGCAGCCAGGATAACGATAATACCGGTGATAACGCCCCATCGGGAGAACATTCTTTTATTTTGCTTTTCCCTGATTGGCAACTCCGGCGATCGCCTTTGCGATGGCTTCTTGATCGCCGAGGTAGTAATGCCTGATCGGTTTTAAGTCTTTATCAAGCTCATAGACCAGCGGGATCGCGGTCGGGATGTTGAGTTTGACGATCTCTTCTTCCGAGATATTATCTAAATATTTGACCAGAGCGCGTAAGCTGTTCCCGTGAGCGGCAATAACAACGCGTTTACCTGATTTCACTGCAGGCGCGATTGTTTCATGCCAATACGGCAGGAAGCGTGCGACCGTGTCTTTTAAACATTCGGTTGTGGGTAGTTCATTGCCTTTGAGGTCCTTATAGCTAGGTTCGTTCCCGGGGAAACGCTCGTCGCTTTTTTCAAGAGCGGGCGGCTGGATATCATAGCTTCTGCGCCAGATAAGGACCTGGTCTTCGCCGTATTTGGCGGCCATTTCTGATTTGTTCAAGCCTTGGAGGGATCCGTAGTGGCGTTCGTTCAATCTCCAGGAATTTATGACCGGTATCCACATAAGGTCCATACCGTCGAGGGTGATCCAGAGTGTGCGGATCGCCCGTTTCAGGACTGAGGTGAAGGCGATATCAAAAACATACCCTTCTTTTTTTAAGGTTTGTCCGGCAAGGGTTGCTTCTTGTATGCCTTTTTCCGAGAGGTCAACATCGGTCCAGCCGGTAAAACGGTTCTCTTTGTTCCAGGTGCTTTCTCCGTGACGCAAGAGTACTATCTTATACATCGAAAAACCTCCGTGTTATGTTTAGTCGTGTGTCGTGGGTCGTGAGTCGCGTGTTTGTTTTCCGCCACAAAACTTGGCGGACAAGCCGCCAGGGGCGGGGAACAATTTAAAGTAAAATAACGTTTAAATATACCATCCGACAGGCGATTATGCAATAAATATTACGTTAGAAAACATTCGGGTTACAAGGTCACAAGTCATCCGCCACAAAACATGGCGGACAGGCAAAGTCACAGGTTTTAAGTTCCGCCGGAGGCGGGAGGCTTGTTTTAGATTGCTTCGTCGCTTCGCTCCTCGCAATGACGAAGTAAGTACGCTTGGAAAATGTCCCTGTTTGTAAGGGGGCGCTTCTGGCAATGTCGATCCACTCTTGCGTCATTGCGAGCCCGATTTACCCCATAGCCAACGAACAATGGGCGTGGCAATCTAAGCTTCTATCCGCCACTGGCGGAAAACATCGTGTGACTTTGTGACGTTATGACTTTGAAACCCGGGCAGCTTTAGTGTGAAGATTTATGCGTTGCATCGTGGCGATGATGCCACTTATTTTT
>CAZJJL010000015.1:0-2234 GCA_964546325.1 uncultured Planctomycetales bacterium
TATTAAAAGGATATTGAGCGAAATCCCGCAACGCGGGATTGGGCACGTTCCTTGGAATTAAAAAGAATAAGCATTGGCGTTGTGAGGAGATGGAGCGGCGCCGATGTATTTCAAAAAGGGATAAAAACGCATGCTTAATACTATACCAGAAATAGTGGAAGATCTTAAGAAAGGCCGGATGGTGATCGTTGTCGACGATGAAAGCCGAGAGAACGAGGGCGATTTGGTCATGGCCGCATCGTTTGCGCGTGCGGAAGATATTAATTTTATGGCCGGACACGGGCGCGGGCTTATTTGCGTGCCGATGGAGGAAGAGCGCTTGCGTTTTCTTGAGCTGGAACCGATGCTTAAGGATAAGGGGCCGTATGGGAAGAAAGACCCGTTTTCAACCGCTTGGATGATGTCGGTGGATGCGGCAAGCGGAGTTACCACAGGGATATCAGCGCATGATCGCGCCCGTACTATTGAGCTATTGATCGGTCCGCAATCAAAAGCCGAAGATCTGGTGCGGCCCGGGCATGTTTTTCCTTTACGCGCCGTTACGGGCGGTGTCTTGGTTCGCGCCGGACACACGGAGGCAGCGGTAGATCTGACCCGGTTGGCAGGGCTGTATCCTGCCGGGGTAATTTGCGAGATCATGAATGCCGACGGCTCCATGAGCCGCTTACCGCAGTTGCAAGAGTTTGCCCGCACGCATGATCTTAAGATCTGTTCAATCACCGACCTTATCGAGTATCGCGGCAGATCAGAAAAACTCATAGTCCGCCTTTCGGAGGCGTCTCTTCCGACGGAACACGGCACTTTTTCCATGAGTATCTATCAGGATCTTTTGACCAAAGAGATCCATACTGCTTTGGTCATGGGAGCGGTTACGCAAGACCCGACGTTGGTTCGGGTGCATTCGGAATGTTTGACCGGCGATGTTTTTGGTTCGTTGCGTTGTGATTGCGGCAGGCAGTTGGAAAAGGCGATGGCGCTGATAGGCCAAGAAAAAAGCGGCGTTATCCTGTATATGAAACAGGAAGGGAGAGGGATCGGATTAGCCAATAAGATCCGCGCGTATGGTTTACAGGACCAAGGCATGGATACGGTTGAAGCTAACGTTGCGCTTGGCTATCAACCTGATCTGAGGGATTACGGAATCGGAGCTCAGATATTAGCCGATCTCGGCGTGCGGCAGATCAGATTGTTGACGAATAATCCGCGAAAGATCGTCGGGCTTGAAGGGTACGGTTTGACGGTTGTCGAACGGGTGCCGTTGGAGACAGAGCCGCATCCGTTCAATGTTAAGTATTTAAAGACGAAAAAAGAGAAGCTCGGCCATCATTTGAAGATAGAAGAGTCTCAGGATGAGTGAGGTGTTTGCGGCTAGCACTGCATGCCGAACACCGAACATTGTTAATGAACGTAATATTCGCAAGAATACTACAGGAGGAAGAATATGGCAAAAATAATTGAAGGGAATTTGATCGCAAAAGGTAAGAAGTTCGGCATTGTTGCGTCCCGGTTCAATGATTTTGTAACCAAGGAATTAGTGGCCGGTTGTATTGATACGTTTGTGCGTCATGGCGCTGATGACAAGGATATTTCCGTGGCGTGGGTACCCGGCGCATTTGAATTGCCGGCTGCCGCAATGAAGCTTGCCAAGTCAAAATCGTTTGACGCGGTTGTCTGCGTTGGGACAGTCATTCGGGGAGCGACGCCGCATTTTGAATATGTTTCTTCGGAAGCGGCCAAAGGTGTTGCTATGGTCTCACATGATACGGGGTTACCGGTCATCTTCGGTGTTATTACGGCCGATACCATTGAGCAGGCTATTGAGCGCGCCGGCACAAAAGACGGCAATAAGGGCGCTGACGCTGCGCTTTCGGCGATCGAGATGGCAAACCTTTTTGACAAGATATAAACGGGGGCATAGATGCGAAAACGAACTCAAGCACGGGAAATCGCGATTCAGATTTTGTATCAGATCGATATTACCAAAGATACGGTTGATGAGGCATTGGCAAATTTCTGGTTGGCGAATGCCGACGAAGCCATTGACGACGAAGTCAAGAGCTTTGCCCGCGAGCTTATTCAGGGAACGCTGGATAAGCACGTTATTATCGACGAAAAACTTAATAGCTACGCCAATAATTGGGCGCTGAATAGGATGGCGGTGGTCGATCGTAATATTTTGCGTTTAGGTTGTTTCGAGCTTTTGTTCCGCCAGGATATCCCCCCGAAGGTTTCTA
>CAZJJL010000015.1:2244-4624 GCA_964546325.1 uncultured Planctomycetales bacterium
CGAAGAAATATTCGGGATCGGAAGCGGGAAAGTTTGTGAACGGCATTCTTGATAAGGTTAAATTGGAACGCGCATCGGAGGCTGATGCGTGAAGTTCGCCGATTTGCATCTTCATACGCTTTATTCCGACGGTACCTATACTCCCGATCAGGTGGCGAGCGCTGCCGGTAGAGCAAAGCTTTCGTGCATATCGGTATGCGATCACGATACGGTTGAAGCAATCGATCCGGTCATTGCTGCCGCTTCTTTGAAAGGGATCGAGGTTATCCCGGGTATCGAATTGTCGGCTGAGATCGAAGGCGCCGAGGTACATATCCTGGGATATTATATCGACCATAAGAATAAAACGCTTTTGGAGAAGCTTGCGTTATTGCGGCAGAGCCGGATTGAACGGATCCATAAAATGGTGGAAAAACTTAAGGAGTTCGATATTGATCTTGATCCGGAAGCGGTATTTTGTCTTGCGCAGGGAGGAACGGTCGGAAGGCTGCATTTGGCTCGAGCACTCGTGAAAGAAAAAGCTGTTGATACCCTCGGGGAAGCTTTTCGTAAATATATCGGCGATAAATCTCCGGCCTATGTCTCGGGATTCAGGTTCACTCCGCGTCAGGCGATAGAACTGATAACCAACGCCGGCGGTGTTGCTGTTTTGGCGCATCCCTATAGCGTGCGTGATGACGCATTGATACCTCAGTTTGTTGCCAGCGGACTCAAGGGCCTTGAAGTTTTCTATCCGGAACATACGCAGTCTATGATCAATTTCTATTTGGGGTTAGCCAAACAATATCATTTATGGGTGACCGGCGGTTCCGATTGTCCTGGTACGGCAAAACCAGATGTCCAGATCGGTCTTATTCATCTGCCGTATGAATATGTTGAAGCGTTAAAGGAGGCGCGGCCATGAACGCGCATGAACGTTTTATGCGACGGGCGCTTGCGTTAGCCCGTAAAGCCAAGGGAAAAACAAGCCCGAATCCGATGGTAGGCGCCGTCGTGGTCAAGAACGGAGTGATCGTTGCCGAGGGATATCATAAAAAGGCAGGGGATAGCCACGCGGAGGTTATGGCTCTTGACGCTGCGAAGGAAAAAGCGCGCGGAGCTTCTTTATATGTGACCCTGGAACCGTGCGCGCATTTTGGCAGGACTCCTCCTTGCGTTAACAGGATCATAAAAAGCGGCATTAAGCATGTGTATGTCGGCATGGTCGATCCTAATCCGCAGACAAACGGCAAAGGGATCAAAACGCTTGTTGATCACGGCATATCGGTCCACGTGGGGTTTTGTGAAGCAGAATTGCAGAAACTCAACGAGATCTTTATAACGTATATAACGAAACGCCGGCCTTTCATCACGGTAAAAATAGCCCAGTCTCTTGACGGTAAGATCGCTACCGAATCGGGCGATTCAAAGTGGATTACCTCTGATAGCGCGCGCGCCTTTGCGCATCGTATACGCAGCCAGTACGACGCTATTATGGTCGGTATCAATACGGTTTTACGGGATAATCCTCGTCTTGACGCCTGGTTTTCAAAAAAACATCCGGTTAAGGTTGTCGTCGACAGCCAGTTGAGCACTCCTCAGAATGCGGCGCTTTTAGAGCATGACCGGCAGTGTATTGTCGTTACTGTTCCAACGCGTCCGGGACAGGAAACAGAGAATCGCGCCATACTTTCAGAGAAAGCAAGGATCCTGGATGTTAAAGAAAAAGCCGGACAGGTCAATCTGAAGGATATGATGCGGAAATTGGCGGGCCTTGAGATATCCAGCGTTCTTGTTGAGGGAGGCGGAACGCTTATCGGAGCTCTTTTTGATGAAGGGCTTGTTGACAGGGTTATGTTTTTCGTCAGTCCCAAGATTATAGGAGGAAAGAACGCGATCAGTTCTGTTATGGGCGCGGGAGCTTCTCGCGTTGAGAAAGCGGTCAAGTTAAGAGATTTGACCGTAAAACGCATAGGTACCGATTTTCTTTTTGAGGGATATGTTTAGCGGGATTGTCGAAGAGTTAGGGGTTGTTGTAAGCATAGACCGGCGGGGCGCGGTGACGAAGCTTTCTGTTCGGTCTACGGTTGCCTGCATAGGGACAAAGATCGGTGACAGCATTGCGGTCAACGGCGTTTGTCTGACGGTTGTTTCGCACGAGAAAGATACGCTTGTTTTTGACGTTATGCAGGAAACGTTCAGAACAACTACGATCGGCGATCTGCATCTACGAGAAAAAGTGAATCTTGAACGAGCGCTTCTGGTCGGTTCTCGGGTATCCGGGCATTTTGTCCTTGGGCACGTCGATTGCGTCGGAACGATCCGCAGAAAAAGCCGCGTTGCGCAAAATCTCTGTTTTGAAATAGCCGTTCCCGTTGGGCAGATGAAATACATCCTTCCT
>CAZJJL010000015.1:4634-8761 GCA_964546325.1 uncultured Planctomycetales bacterium
TTTTGGTTAAAATTCCAGCATCCTGCAATTTTCTTCCTAAGGGGTCCGTTGCGGTGGATGGGATCAGCCTGACGGTCCAAACAAAAAAATCCGCAACTTTTTCCGTCTACCTTATTCCCCACACCCTTGAGAATACGACGCTCTCTTTCAAAGGGCCGTCAAGCCGCGTTAACGTCGAATTCGATATCCTGGCCAAGAAATAATTTCGTTTTTGGTTATCGGCACTTGTTCGTACCATATAATGCTAACCGTTAACCGCAAACCGCTAACCGGACTTCAGCTTTCTCTTCTCACTCTATCGTATGGTAAAATAGCGCCGAATATGATACACTTTTTATATAGGGAGGAGGGGATATGGAACTGAAACTGCGGGGGCGGAGCAATGTTATTATTTTTGATATCATCGGTGTCATTGATGTTAATTCCGCCGTTTTAGTCGAGGCGGTGGGGCAATGCATCCGTGACGGCTATGCCGATATTCTCCTTAACTTTGAAGAAGTTACCAGCGTCGATTATATGGGTATTTCGGTGCTTGCGATCGCCTATAAAGATGTGGCTAATAATAAAGGCAGAATGCGTTTTCTTCATGTCCCCGTATTCTTGAAGAATCTTTTGGGTGTTGCCGGGCTTGACCGAGACATTGAGATGTTTACGGATGAGGATTTTGCGGTGCGCAGTTTCACGGAAGATAAGGTTATTGAAGACATAAAAAAAATGCATTTGAGGCGCCGGTTTCGGCGGCTTCCCCTTGATATCAAGGTTGAAGTGCGTTCGAAGTTCTCCCGCAGTCCGGTTTGCTATAAGGTTGATATCGTTAATCTCAGCGCGATCGGCGGATATATCTTTGGCTGCGATAAATTCGCTTTGGGAGATGACGTGGTGCTGACCTTTCGGCTTTCTCCCGAAGAAAAAGAGCTTACGCTTGATGCCAAGGTCGTTTGGTTCTGCGATCGGCAGGTTCAGCCCCATTTGTACCCCGGGATGGGGGTCGAATTCCGCAATATTTCAACGGAGATTCAGGAGAAGATATTTGAGTTTATTGAGCGTAATGCCTCTCTGATGAGCCAGGAAGAATAGCATTTCCTCCCTTTGTCCCGTATTATAGCCCCGTTCATCCAACCTATTACCGTGCATAATGTTAACGTGAAGTCCTATTTTCTAAGCGTGATCCGAGCGAAAAATAAGCGTTAAAAACGCATAATAGGTAAGATGGCTCAAAATTCCTCAATTTTTCTTGACATATGAGGCCTAATGTGCTAACTT
The DNA here is from genome assembly GCA_964546325.1 of uncultured Planctomycetales bacterium. GTDB lineage: Bacteria > Omnitrophota > Gorgyraeia > Gygaellales > Profunditerraquicolaceae > DAONEO01. The sequence goes on from CAZJJL010000015.1 coordinate 5,898, forward strand.
AAATTCACTAAATAAGATGCGCAACGACAATAAAAGGGAATTTATACGTCTTAAGGCGTACCATCTTGTCAAATATAGACCCTTGACTGAAAAAGTGGCTGGCACTGAAGAGGTGCTGGCTTCTATCAAAGATATAGGGGCGGGAGGGGTGTGTCTTAAAGTCGAGGAATACCTGCCTGCAGCTACCCTCCTGGAACTTGAAATCAATTTTCCCCAGATCAAAACCTCGGTATCAGCTTTAGCTAAGATTGTTTGGATCAAGCAAATTAAGCGCACCAAGCGCTACGAAATAGGCGCGCAATTTGTCGAAATTCAGGATGGTATGAAGGAGTTTATCGATCAAAAAGTGAAAAACGTGCATCTGTTGGCACGGCATGTGCGGGTGCAATGATCTATGTGAGGAGGTAGGATGAAAACTCTTTCGTTTATTATGATCGCGGGATCGTTCCTGTGTGTTTTAGTCGCTTTGACAATTAAGGTTACAACCGTTGGGCATATTGTTCCTGGCCCTATGCCGGTTAACTGGTTGCGTTTGACTGATACGGCATTACTGTTTTCTATCGCAATTTCTCTTTGGAACTTAAACAAAAAGAAATAGGTTCGCTAAAAGAGACTGTATGCTCATGAAACGCGCGATATTCATAGGGATACTGTTAATCTTCGGGATAGGGGAGGTTTCGTTTGCGCAACAAATCCCTTTTCAATCCCGAGAGGTAACGATCTTTAACGCGTTAAATCAGTTGCAGGAACGGGAAGGCGCGTATACCAGCTCGATACAAGAAGCACAGCTTAAAGCGCTGGAGCAACAGATGGCGCGTCAATTGCCTTCTGCGGTAAGCAGACAGGCTGCAGCGGGATCCGGCAACGAATTTTTGAGTTCATTGATGAAGCGCGCGCATCCGTATGTTTCCGTGAGCGTGGCGCAGGACGATAACGTTAAGTCAACTCCGGTTAAGCGGTCTGATACCAAGACAACGATCACCCCGGGGTTCAAGATGAATTTTTATTCAGGGCCGAGTTCTACGACCCTGGATGCTTCGATCGGCTCCTCATACAATAAACATTACCCAGACGGTAATAATGAACAAACCGCTTCTACTTCGATATCGACGAATCAGATCCTTGGGCCGTATACGTTATCATTGAGCGATTCCTACTCTTCAAACTATATTTCGACGCCAGAGATGGGCATCCCCGTCGATACATTGGCATTTAACTGGCAGAATACGGTAGCGGCGTCCCTTTCCCGGAACTTTAACCGTTATGGTTTCAATGTGGGGTATTCCCGCGGGGATTCGTATTATGATCAGCGTAATATCGCTTCAGAAACCGCTGATGAGTCGTGGTCATTAAGCCAGTATGTGCGTATTGCAACCAAGACGCGGCTTACGTTGGATTATTCGCACGGTCGCACGACCGCACATCATACGGCTAATGAAGGATCCAACAGCAATAATAATTCGTATGCATTGACTGCGACGGGAGTTCTCTCCCCGAAAGTGAGTGCTTTAACGAAGATCTCATACGCGAGTACGAACAATAAATCGGGGACGGATACGATAACCCGGTCGTTCGGCACGGGGCTTGCGTATCGGTTCTCCGACCGGACGAACTTTTCTTTTTCATATACGGGCTCAATCGCCGTGTCAGGGAGTAAGTCGAGCAATAGCGTGAATAATTCGTACGCCTTCTCCGGGAACCACCGTTTTGCGTTCAATCCCAAAATCAACTTGTCAATGGGGTATACTATCGAGACTGCCGCGTATCCGAAAAAAGAGATCTTTTCGGGAGAATTAAATACCTACACGTTTGATTCCAGCCTGAGCTACGCATTTAAGCAATGGCTTGATATTTCGATCGGTTATTCGCATACCAAAACCGCTTCCAACAATTCAAATGATTATCATGATAACGCAATTACTCTTTCAGCGCAGGCGCATTTCTAAGACTTTGCTGCGTATCGTCATCGCGGGATCCCTTTGTGTGGGGCTTTTGCAGGCTGCCGTTGCTGAGCCTGGGGCGCGCCGGACTTCGGAGCAGGAGTACATGATCTCTTCCGACGATATCTTGGAGATCTCCGTTTATGGAGAACCTGACCTATCGGTTACGGTCCGCGTTTCTCCCGATGGGTCGATCATTTATCCTCTTTTGGGAAATGTCCGCGCTTCAGGATTGAGTGTCCGTGAGCTTGAAGCGAATATCAGCGACCTTTTGGCGGAAGATTACTTGGTGAATCCGCAGGTAAGTATTCTTATTAAAGAGTATTCCAAGATCTCCATTCTCGGCGCGGTCAGAAGTCCCGGCTCGTATCAAATAAAGGGAGTCAACACGTTAACGCAGGCTATTGCGCTTGCCGGAGGATTCACCGATGCTGCCGACACAAGCAGAGTTAAGATCGTGCGTTCCGTAGGACAGCGTAAAGAAACGGTTGAGACGGATATTGACGCGATCCTTGAGAAATCGGCGCTTGATCCGGAAGTGCGCAGTAACGATACGATTATTGTTGACGAATACGGTAGATTTTCGATCATGGGACAGGTCATGAAGCCGGGTGTTTATACTCTCCGAAAAGGTTTGACGGTCGTTGAAGCTATCGGATTGGCCGGAGGATTTAGTTCTACTGCTTCGCAGAACGGCACCCGGGTTGTTCGTATCGAAGACGGGAAAAAGCGGATTATTAGCGTTCCTGTTGCCGATATTACGCGAGGCGGTGATTCTTCCCGAGATGTTCTGCTTCAGCCGCAAGATACAGTTGTGGTCCCCGAATCATTCTTTTAGCCGCCGTGCGCCTGTGTGCGCTGGGCACTATTGCGCGCGGGCCGCGTCGCTACACCACCTGCATCGAACTCATCGACACCGATCGG
>CAZJJL010000015.1:8771-15667 GCA_964546325.1 uncultured Planctomycetales bacterium
GAATCATTCTTTTAGTCGCCGTGCGCATGTGTGCGATGCGGCAAGTGCTTGTTGAAAACGCCCTTCTGGAAATCCTCAACGATCAGGTTGGAACTTCACACAAAAATAAGTATATTCCTCAATTAAACGAAGTTGATTGGAAGGCTGCAGTTGCTTTAAGCAGCCGTCTTGGTATTGCGCCTGCTGTCTGGGAGCGTTCTCAGAGGTTTCCGGAAGGTGTTATCCCCGCGTTTTTCCGCGACGAAATAAAAAACATATATCGGGCAAATGCTGTTTTAAGCAGCGCCTTTGAAGAAGAATTGCGCCGCATACTGGTTTTATTTCAGAAGAACGGGATTGATGCTCTTGCGTTAAAGGGGCCGTTGTTGGGGCGTTTCTTATACGGAGACGCTGCATTACGACAGACATCTGCCGACTTGGATATCGCCATTCATCCTGAGGATCTTCCCGCGGCAGAGCGGATACTTTTAGAAGCAGGATATATGTGCCGTGATGGAGCAGCGGGGAGTCCGTCGAGGGAACATCGATTACGTGTCGGTAGACAGCTTGTTTTTGAACGCATGGGTAAATCCGAGGGGTTATTCCTTATTGATCTCCATGTTTCTATGCGGCCTTCAAATACGGGTGGGCTTGATGATCATATCTGGGAGCGCGCGTTGCCCTATACATGGAATGGCGTGCGAATTTTTGTCCTTGATCCTGATGATATGGTTATGTTTTTGGCTCTTACGGCTTTTCCGGTGCGGGAATTCACCGAGGTTCGCTATTTCCTTGATCTATCCCGGCTCCTGGTGATCGCGCAAAAGACGGTTCATTGGGACGTGCTTTTAAAACGGTTTAAAAAGACAGTTCACGGAGATTGTCTTTTTTTTGCGTTATCGTTATGCCGGAGATTATTGTATGCTCCCGTACCCGATATCGTCCTGAAAACCCTTCGGCCTCCTTTGGCAAAACGCATCTTTTTGCCTGTATGGGTTGCCAGGCGGCATCTTATGCGCCGGCATCGTCGAGAGGGGATTGTCTGGTATTATTTTTTTACGAGCTGGTTCGTTCTAGGAAGCAGCATTCTGTATGCGGATAGTTTTCTCGGTTTTCTGGGATTGCTTAAAGAAAGGGTTTTTCCAGCAGGCGCGGCATTATCCCCGGAATCGCTCGCATGGAAAAAAAAGCGCTTTATGAAAGAATATCTGCGGCGTATTCTAAAACCATTCTTGAGAACGTTTCGTTGCGGCAAAGCAGCACCTTCGGCAGATAAATGACCGGGGTGCTTGCGTGATCCCATATACCCACCGGCGTAAACGCGCCGCGTGCTCTCCCGCCATGATTTCTTGCACCGATTCTTTGGAGATATCTCCGATAGTATAATGTTCGTGATAATCCTGACAGCAGAGGAAACATATCCCTTTTGTATTGATATGCAGCCAGTTGAACGGACGCGAAGCATTGCATTCGCAGCCGTAGAGGCGGCGATTATGAATGTGCTGCGCAAACTTATTTCGTAAGGCACCGGCTCTATCTATAATACTTCCTCCCGAGATGCTTATGCGGGGAGTATCCTTAAAGATGTGTTTTAAGGCGGTCATTTCAAGAGCGTGGTTCGTATCGCCAGCCCCATTGACTCTGATATCCAAATGCATGCCTAAGCGCGCGGCTAATGTAATGTGGCTGATCCTGCTCTCCAGCAATTTCTTATATTTTCCTGAAGGTGCAAACGGCACGTTTAAAGTGATCGCGCCTTTTTTTACTCCCAACTTTAATAAGGATTTCGCGACTGTTCTGGTAAGCCCCGATGCGTTTGAAATAAACCAGTACGGGAACCCATATTTCCGGATCAACGCGACCCGTTTTATAAAGAGGGGGTCGATTGTCGGTTCGTTATAGCTGCTGAAACTGATAGCCTTGATATCTTTTTTATACGCGCGCAGTTTATTGATTATCGAACGAAAAAGTTTAAAAGGCATGGTTTGGAATGTCCTATGGTTCGTTGCGTTAGGGCAGAAATTGCATCGTAAGTTGCAGCCCCGGTTTGTATCTATTTGAACGTATTTAAGGCGAAATATTTTTGCCGGGTCAGCAGTAACAGGAATGACGATCTTTTCGCTTAAAAACTTGCTCATGAGCTGATAAGGGAAGAGCTTTTGAGCATCGGATAACTTCCGCGGCCGCACAAAAAATCGGATCATCCCGCGTGTTCTTTTATCCATGGACAGCGGATTTCCGGTGTGCGGGTTGAGGGGGGCAGCATCGGATGTGCCGATAATAAAAGGGGAGATACGGTATAAGCCGTTTTTATCGCTATGTAATGCCGGATGCATGGTGTTTTGAGAGGAGCGTTTGTTTTAAGATGCAAGAGAGTTCGTTGAGGTTCGCGTCATTATATTTGATGCCATAGAAAACCCCGTTCTTTGCCAGCGAGCAGCAGAGATTAAAATCTTGCATGTGCCGAGCGACATCATTTTGCTGCAAGGCAAAGAGCGAGAGATTGTCTTTAATGAGTCGCTCTGCTCCAAGTCGTTTTGTCCCCATGGTGAGGGATGGTTTTGTTTGAGAAGAGTATTCAGGGAATAAAAAGATCGCTTTTCTAAATTGACCTGCATCACGGATTGCTTCTGGGCGGTAGATCGTGCCACTCAGGACTTTTTTACGGGTTTCATTGCGCATCCTGATTTTCGTTGGGAAAGGGATCGCCTGGAAAACCCCCTGTTTTTTTCGTATATAGACTTTGTCATCGCAGAGGAGCTTGCCCCCTATTTTTTTCAGCAGGCAGGAGATCGTTGATTTGCCGCTGGCGCAGGAACCAATAATGAACACCGTGTTCTTCTTGAATTTAACCATTCCGGCATGGAAGAAGAGGTATTGTTTGCGGTACATAAGGTCAACCATGGGAAAGTGAATAAAGGTTTCAAAGGCTCGCTCATGATCGTTCAGGAAAGAGCGGGCATAAGTAATATGCACTGTTTGTAGGGAATGGTTGATGGAAAAGGTGTTTTTATGATCAGGCGATACGCGTAGAATGTAGTGAATAGGGATGGTTTCTGATGCGGGAGCATATTGTGCGGGGAATTCAAGGCGCTGCTTTATGTAATCATTAAAAGTTTGGCAATCCGAATCGACCGTTATGCGGAAATAACCGCTGCGATAAACGTCCGTTTTGATCTTTTGCATACTATCCTTGGGGGAGGAGAGGCTTAAGTTGTTTTTGAAAGATTGCCTCTTCATTATAATGCTGCCGAACTTCGGTCTGAAGTTTAACCGAGAAATTTTGGTCGAGCGCCTTGAGTATTTTCTTTGCTTGTTTGAGATATATCGGGCGTTTTTTTTGATAGAAATTACGCAGGGTTTGCGGAGAGCAGACGCCTTTTTTCCCGTAATTGCGCAGGAGCTCCCTATCGAGTGATTTGAAATTAAGCCAGAGGGCGTTTTTTCCGGCAATTTCTTTGAGCGCCGGAACGTTTTTATTAAGAATACAGACGTTTTTTAAGAGGGCTGCTTCCTGGAGCGCGAGGCTGCAGGCTTCTCCGAGCGTAGGGAAGATAAATACATTACTGATAAGAAAAAGATCGCGGACGATATTTTCGGGACAGCTTTCATGCATATGCTTTCCGAGTGCCGAAGTGAAGATGATCTCTTTTTCGGAAAGGCCCAATTCGTGCGCCAACCAGCGCAGCTCCATGAGCACAAATTGTTCCGTTTTATTCGAAGGTCTGGCAAATGAATTGGTGAATATCATGCGCACTGATTTGCCGAGTTCTTTAAGCGCTGCAGTAAGATACACGCAGATCTCATGCTGTTTTGTCCGTCTGCTCAGAGGCGAAGGCATAACCGCGATAATATCGGCTTTGGCAAGTTCCATCTTCTTGATCATGCGCCAGGTGGCGGCATTAAGTTTAAGAAAATTTTGATTAAAGCGCGCGTTATGGACTACAGCGACTTGGGTAAGCGGTATTCGATACTGCCGCGAAAAATTCCTACGATGCGTATGCGCTACGGTTATGAGTTTGGCTAGTTTCGGTAATGGTTGAAAGCGCAGAGACTGCGGGTAAACCGGTATTCTTTTGGGTTTCCCTATGCTTCCTGAATGGCACCAGTGAAGCCATCGTATATGCGGCTTACGGCGCGCGACAAGCCGAAAAGCGGCATTATATACAACGAAGCTATCAAGAAAGAGAAAATCATGGGTTATGACATAATCAACGCCTTTAAGGTTCTTTTCAAGGATTTTCGCAATTTCAAGGACTCTTCTTTTAAATTCTCCGGGGAGTTTACGGTGAGGGGAGAAGGGGTACGAAGGAAGCGTTGCCCGATATGAAATGTGTTTGTGGTTGATCCAGGGAGAGGCCTTTGTATAACAGATTATGCGTACTTTATACCCATTTTGAAGAAGCATGCGGATTTGACTTTGCGCAACCGAAACAAGGCTGTATCCGCAGTTCCATTCTTTGAATGGGACCGCAATTGCGATAGTAACCGCCATGAAGTTTTATCCCGGAGGAGTCAGGCTGGTCCCGGGAGTGGTAGATGTGGTGAGCATTGCCCGTAATCTACCGTGAGAAAAAAGCTGCGGTTTTTGATATGGTGGTTGGTTTTTGCGGGTGCGTTTTATTTTCATAATCCCTCCTCATTTAGTATAGCAGAGCTGCAAAGCTTGTCAATATGCTCATGGAATAATGTCTGCGAAATTTTTAATATTCTTACGTTTTTTCTTTCGTCCGATATATAAGCCCTTTGCGGGAAAGGTCTTTTATAAGAAGTGAAGCGTCTTTTTTGATTTTTTCTGGAGAAACATGGTATTTCTGAGCCAGTTTCAGGATGCAAGAATCGAGGTTTTTTCCTGTGGCAATGCTTTTCCAAATAGATGTTCCGCTTTGGTTCAAACTGAACTGTTTTCCGCTATCAAGATCGATAATGAGCAGTTCATTGTTTATAATGCGGGAAATGATTCTTTTCTTACAGCGGAAGGAAAGCGATTTTTTGTCCATAAAAGTAGTCTATCGTATCGGAGCTTTTTTGTCAATGTTTAGGAGGATTGCGTAAGGCATGTAAAGCGTAGGAGGGCAGAGGCTGCGGTATTTTTTAGGAGGTAGATGTGAGTTTGATCTTTGAATTTCTTGCAGGAGCGTATCCGTCGTGATATGATACTATTATGAAATTACTTTTTGTAAGCAGCATATCTTACTATTCTTTTTTCCATGCCTCTTGCAGTAAAACATAAAGCTAATTTTTTTCAAGAGATCCTCGCTTTTATTTCCTCCCTGCGTATTCTTTTTCTCGGCCTTTTTATCCTGGCTATTACCGGGATCGCTTTTCAGCTTATGCAGCCGTATATCGTGCGTTTGATCATTGACAAAGCGTACGCGCAGAAGAACATGCTGTTTTTTGTATACGCAATGGCCGGATTGGCTTGCGTAACGTTAGCCAATAGTATTTGTTTTGGGGTGTTTAACCATTTGCAGCGGATCGCGCGTATGCGTATCACGCTTGCGTTACATCGCAGCACGTTTTCCGCTATAAACCGTCAACCGTACGCTTCTTTTAAAGCAAAAAGCGGCGGAGAGCAGATGTCGCTTTTTTTGCACGATATTGAACAGGTGGCATTAACGGTTGTCAGCGTGTTGGCAGGTATCTGTATTAATATCCCCAAACTCTTTTTACTTATCGGTATCGTTGTTTGGCTTGATTGGAGATTGGCCGGTATTGTTTTCCTTGCAGCGCCTCTTTTGTATGCTGTTTTGGCCCATACCGCTGGTTTTATCCAAAAGGATCAGCGTGATCTGCTTACGCAGCGGCACAGTCTTTCGAAACTCACCTACGAATTTTTCTCGCATATTTTGTTGGTGAAGCTTTTTCGAAGAGAAAAAATATCGGTTTCAAGGTATGTTCGGGGAGTCATTCATTTTATTCGCGCTTCCGTTCGCTGGAGTAGGACAGAGGCGGTTGTTTCTTTTGCTGCTCAGGCAACAACGAAGACCGCTCTGGGGATCGTTGTTTTGTATGGAGGGTGGCGTATCATTCACGGCGAGATGACATTGGGGCTTTTTACGGCTATCGCGCTGTATTTGGGGCAGTTAAGCGGTGTTTTTCAGGATCTGGCTAAAATGGCAGGCCATGTGACGCAGTCAGGAGTATCGTGGGAGCGTATGTATGCCGTGTTGCAAACTCCTCGCGTTCAGGGCGTTATTTCGCGTGTTCGGTGCAGCGCAGGTGAGATCGTTGCGCAGGAGATGGCATTCGGATATGGAGCTCAGCGACGTATTTTTGACGGGGTTTCCGTGAAGATACCTGCGGGAACTTTTCTTGCCTTAACAGGCCCTTCCGGGTGCGGGAAGACCACTTTTCTCAATATCGTCATGGGCCTTTATCCTCTGGAAAAAGGTGCTCTTTTGATCGATGGCCACGATATTTCGCGCGTTAACCCCGACGTATTTTATCGCAATGTCGGCATGGTGACTCAAGAGCCGTATTTGTGGGATGATACGGTTGAATATAATATCAGGTTCGGGAAGCCGGATGCTTCCGACGAAGAGATCCGTTTTGCTGCTTCCGTAGCATGCGCGGATAGTTTCATTCAGGCGTTACCGAAAGGATACCAAACTGTTGTCGGAGAAAATGCCTGCAGACTTTCGGAGGGGCAGAAGCAGCGGATTGCGATTGCCCGAGCAGTCATTCGCAGCCCCCGCCTTTTGCTTTTCGATGAGGCCTTATCCTCCGTTGACCAGGAGATTGAGGCGCGAATCCTTGACAATCTAAAAAGCCTGCCGTGGGATATGACCGCGCTTATTATCGCGCATAGATTTTCGACTATACAGAAAATGGACAGCATTTGTTTTATTGCAGGCCCTGCAGAGTGGTATCATGGCAACCATGCGCTTCTCTTAAAAGATGTGCCGGCTTATGGG
>CAZJJL010000015.1:15677-19158 GCA_964546325.1 uncultured Planctomycetales bacterium
GAAATACCTTAATGCTTTTACCTAATTAAAAAGGCAGATACTTTTTCTCAAAATTCCTTGATTGTTTTTCCTGTCTATGATAGTATAAGAACACATTATAGGACAAGAGGTTATAAATGTTACCTTCACCACAAACTCGTGATGTAACGATTAAAGATTACCTGATCGTCTTTAAAAGACGGCTATGGGTCATTATAGCTTGTTTTGTCATTACGTTCAGCTGGTCTACGTACAAAACCTTCAAGAAAATCCCCCTTTATTCGGCATACGCAAAGATTCTTGTTGAGCGCTCAACTCCCGTTGTTACTCCCGTACAGCAGTATTATGTCCAACCAACATATGCGGATAAGGAGTTTATTCAAAGCCAGATCAATATTTTACTTTCACGAACGCTCGCTAAAAAAGTTTTGGAGAATATCGCCGCATCGGGAGACACATCATTCGCTAATTTTAAGGATCCGGAAGCCGGCTTTCTCGGAGGCGTATCGGTATCGCCCATGCTGGGGACACAGATCATCAACGTCGGATATGTGAATGTCGATCCGGTGCGCGCAGCGCGGTATGCAAATTTTCTAACGAATACATATATTCAGCAGGATAAGGAAAAGCGGGCTGAAGTGGGTAAATCAGCTTCCGGCTGGCTCGATACGCAATTAGTAGAAGCCCGTAAAAAACTCAAGATCTCCGAAGACGCATTGAATGCGTATATTCAATCGAATTCTATCGTTTCTCTTACCGACGTAGAAAAGCGCAGCCAGGGGGCGCTTGATAGCTTCAAGAAAGAGAAATCGAACCTGGAGAACGAATTGGCCGATCTTTCCAAGAGATATAAGTCGAAACATCCCAAATACGTTTCTGTCGTTACCCGTATTGAGGCGTTACGGGTCAGCATCGATGATGAGACCAAGAAGCTTCTTGAAATGAACGAGAAGCTTATACAGTATAATGCGTTGAAACGCGAAATGGAGTCGGATAAGACGTTGTACGAATCATTATTGCGCCGGTCGAAAGAAACAGATGTAAGTAAGGATGTGCAGTCGACTAATTTGCGCATTATCGACCTTGCGACGGTTCCGACCGCTCCGTTTACGCCGAATCGGCAGGCAGATATGCGCACCGGAGCGATTATCGGGCTTTTACTCGGTATCGGTCTGGCGTTTGTCTTGGAATATCTTGACTCGACGATAAAAACTGCCGAGGATATCGAGATCTATGTGAAGCTTCCCTTCTTAGGCTATGTTCCCGGCGCGAAACTGGAAATGAAGGGGAGGGAGACAAAAGATGTCGATCTGGTCTGTTTGCGTCTTCCGAGTTCCCGCATTGCCGAAGCGTTCCGTTCGATACGCACGTCGATCATCTTTTCTTCTCCCGAGGATAGGCCGCTCAAGACGATCCTGGTGACCAGCACTTCCCCCCGTGAAGGAAAGACAACCGTAAGCATTAATTTATCGACGGTCTTTGCGAACGCCAATGAGAAAACGCTTCTGATCGAGGCGGATATGCGCAGGCCCCGTATCGGGCATTCATTGGGTATCGAAAATAAATCGGGTTTGAGCAGTTATTTGGCGGGCACCGCGCCTTTGGAAGAATGTATCGTGCAGACTCAAACCGTGAACCTTTTCCTTCTTCCGAGCGGGCCGAAGCCCCCTAATCCCGCCGAGCTTCTTTCTTCGGCGCGGACCAGGACGCTCCTTGCCGAGCTTAAGACGAAGTTCGACCGCGTCATCATTGATTCACCTCCGATCCTTACGGTGGCGGATACGTCCATTTTAGCGAATATCGTTGACGGTGTTATCGATGTTATTATGGCGAATTTCCTCAACATCGATATTATATTGCGTAGCAGGCAGCGGTTATTCGAAGCGAAAGCGCGCATCATCGGTGTCATCCTGAATAATGTGAATGTTCGCAAAGAAGATTCCTATTATTACTATCATTACTATTATGCTGATGATAAAGGAAAGAAGTCCTAGTGCATGTCCTCGCCCATTGTGCTCACCGGTATCCTTCTCGTAATTTTTTGCAGTTGTCTTTGGTATGGAAGCGTTAGCTTTTTAGCAACACGAGTGATCGAGATGTCTGTTGCAGGGCTGACCTGCGTTTGGCTTATCGGTATGCTTTGGCGCAGGCAGGTAAGTTTCATTAAAACCGGGCTTTTTGTCCCGTTCGTTGTTTTTGCCTGGTACATCATTGCGCAGTGCCTGCCCTTGCCGGCATGGATACTTGCGGTGATCTCCGCAAAGTCACTGTGGGTAGCGCGACAGTGTATCCCCGGTCTTGACCCGGCAAGTTGGGTAACGATCAGCGTGTATCCGTATGCAGGTTTTCTTGAGCTGACGAAATATTTAAGTTGGGGAGGATTGTTCTTCCTTGTTGTTAATAACGTCCGCACAAAACGCGATGTCGCCGTTTTAGCGAATGGGATCATTTGGTTTGGCGTTGCCATCAGCATCTTTGCGATCATTCAGCATTTTTCCTACTCCGGCAAGGTGTATTGGTTTGATCCTGACGGCTCCGCAATAACGCCGGTAGGTCCGTTTGTGATGAAAAATAATTTTGCCGGGTATATTACGATGATCATTCCCCTTGCGATGGGATATATCTTGACCGAAATGCCTCTTTCGCGCAGGGTAGTTTATGCGACAGGCGTTGTGTTGATGAGCATAGCGATGTTTTTATCGTTATCCCGCGGAGGGGTTCTTGTCTACGGTTTGACTGCGTGTGTTTTTATTGCCGTTTGCCTTCGGAGACCCGTTGTGCGTCAGAAATCGGCGTTTTTCTTTCTCTGCGCCGTTATCGCAGTATGCGGATTATTGCTCTTTTGGGAAGGGCGAACGATCATAGAACGGTTGCAGCAATTATTTCAACAGGATGCCTTTGTTTTCTGGGGGCACGGGTATGCGTGGGCCGATATCGTCAGGATCATCCGCGATTATCTGTTCTTGGGAAGCGGGTTGGGGACTTTTTCGGCGATTTCATCAATGTATAAAACGACCTATGACCAGGACCTTTTTACGTACGCGCATAACGATATCTTTCAACTCTGTTCGGAAGTGGGGATTCTTGGCTGTATTATCATTGGATGGTTTGTCTGGCGTTTCCTTTCAACGGTGCTTCGTGTGTGGATTGCCCGGCGCGATAGTTTTGTCGTAGGGCTGGGCTTGGGATGTTTAATCTCCATTCTATCGGTTATAACATATGCGTTACTTGATTTTAATATGCATATTTTCTCTCATATCCTGCTTTGCGCAGGAATATTCGGATTAACGTATCGGCTTATGTTTTTGCATAGTCATGTACCTCTACGGGAGAGCCATTGAGCATGAATGTGGCGCTTGAGTCGTGGAAGTTTCGCATGCGCGTTGTTCCGGCTTTATGCGGTATGTTCTGCGTTATTGTGTTAGCCGGTATCTACGGCGGGATACTGATAGCAACATCCCACGCTCTTTCCATGTATGCAGATTCGGTAAAAGAATTCGAC
>CAZJJL010000016.1:0-5983 GCA_964546325.1 uncultured Planctomycetales bacterium
GTTAAGCTAGTAGTTAATAAATACGACTTAAACATCGGCGTCACAGAACAGATTGAAGTGTTTTGCCAGGAGAGAGACGTTCCGGTCGCGGGTAAGATTCCTTTTGATAAGACGGTCGTGGAGGCACTCGTAAAAGGTAAGACCATTGTCGAATATGCGGCGTGCCCGGCAGCAGATGAAGTGGAAAATATTTGGGAGGGATTACGATGAAAGATAACAGGGGAGAAGAGCTTGCCGAATATCCTCAGGAGGTAATCGATCGTATCAATAATCAAAGATATTTCGGCAGGATGAATGATCCGGTGAGCTCTTCCTATTTGAAGGGGCCATGCGGCGATGCGATGGAGTTTTATTTGGTAATAGAGCATGGTAAGATAACTCAGATTAAATATTATACAGACGGATGTCAGGCTACACGCGCCTGCGCGTCTATGGTAGCTAAATTAGCCGAAGGTAAGTTCATTCAAGAGGCGCTTTCTATATCTGCGGGAGAAGTGATTATGAGGCTAAAGGATTTGCCTGAGGATCATCTGCACTGTTCGATACTTTCGGTACGCTATATAGGGCGATAGCAGATTACTTGCTCAAAAAATAAGGGGAGCAAATGAATCTAATTTGGGCTTTGGGGGCAAGTATAGTCGTAAGCTTAATTTCTTTTGTTGGCGTTATCAGCCTACTACTGAAAGAAAACTTACTTAATAAAATCCTTCTTTTATTAATTAGTTTTTCTGCGGGGGCCTTGATTGGGGGAGCGTTCCTGCATCTTATTCCGGAGGCAGTAGAAAAAAGCGGACATAGTAGCGAGGTATATTTATTTGTCATTGTTGGATTTATTTTATTTTTTGTGTTGGAGAAGTATTTGCATTGGCGACACTGCCACAAGGGGAAATGCGAGATCCACATGTTTACGTACATCAATCTTGTCGGTGATGGGATACATAATTTCATTGACGGCCTTATTATCGGATCCTCGTTTGTTATTAATATTAATTTTGGTCTTACTACAACTTTTGCGATTATTATGCATGAGATCCCTCAGGAGATCGGTGATTTCGGTATTCTTGTTTATGGTGGTTTCAATAAAAACAAGGCGTTATGGTATAATTTTTTATCAGCCTTGACCGCGGTTTTGGGCACGCTTTTCGGCTATGCTCTTGCAAGTGCATCAGCTAATTTTTTGACTTTTCTGATGCCGGTAGCGGCAGGAGGATTCATCTATATTGCCGCTTGCGACCTTATCCCTGAGTTGCATAAACAAGAAGATATTAAGAAGGCAACTTTTTCAATGCTTATTTTTATTTTAGGGGTGGGTTTTATGTATGGAGCCAGATGGGTGTATCATTAAAACCATGAAAATAAAAATTATTGCAACGGGCTCAACGAAGTGGGAACGGTTTATCCATCGGTGGGGAGTTTCTTTTTTGATCGGTGAAGATCTGCTTTTTGATACATTCGGCAAGCCGGGTGTGCTTTTAAGCAATATGCGAAAATTCAATATTAACCCCGCTCAAATAAAACATATTTTTTTATCCCATGATGATTGGGATCATATATCCGGTTTATGGGGTTTGATACAGGATAGAAGCGATGTTACTGTTTATATTTGTCCGGGGTTTAAGCAGGAGATAAAAGACAGAATAGCTTCTTTTGGGGTGCGCGTGGTTGAAGCTGAGGCGTTGACCGTGATCAAAGAAAATGTATTCTCGAGCGGGCAAATGCAGTCAACGTGCTCAGATAGGGTTATTTTTGAACAGGTATTAGTCCTAAAGTCTTCAAGGAACTTAAGTATTATTACGGGGTGCGCTCATCCAGGGATCATTAATATTATCGATACTGTTGAGCGGCAATTTCCTCAAGGAAGGGTTTATGCTCTTGCCGGGGGCTTTCATTTAAAAGACTACACGCATGATGTTACTATGCATATTATAGGAGTGCTTAAAGATAAGGGTATCCGTAGGATCGTGCCTACGCATTGCACCGGTAAGTGGGCAACGAAAATGATACGGTATGAGTTCGGCTATCGCTGTCTCAAAGCAGTCGAAGGCAGCAGTATAGAGCTATGAATACCATGGAGCATATGCTTAAAGACTGTATTTACGCTGTGGGTAACTGTAAAAAAGGCAAAACGGAAGAATTTTGTCAGTGAGCTATTTCTGTTTGCGGTGATAAGAGATTATGGAGAAAAACGATTATCTGGAGCCATCTTTGAATGAAAAAAATATTTAATGTTTGTTTAATAATGCTTTCTGCAATACATAGAATATGCCCTCTTTGCGCAATTTCCCGTAAATTTCCTAAGTCCGAATTTGCAAAAGGAGTATTGATCTGGAGCAAGATATGTCCTTTTTGTAATATCTATTTCTTGGCTAAAAGAAAAAAACTTATGTAGCGTTTTGTTTTTGAGCAGAATAAGATCGGCGATTTTTTTTCGGAGAGTCGCCTGATCTTGACGTAATTCCCACCGTTATTCCCACACCCATAATATTTTGTATTGACACTATGAGCAGTTGTGGTAAACTTGTTATGAACATATGTTCATAATGGGAGAGGATGGTTATGAGGCCAAAGAAGACGAGATGGGTACAGTGCGTTCCCGGCGAGCGTTGTTTTAAGCCGCAATGTAAGCCGTTACGTGAGTGCGCAGGTGTTTATGTGTCTCTTGATGAATTTGAAGCGGTGCGTTTAGCATGCCTTAAAGGTTTAAAGCAGGTTGATGCGGCCCGGTTAATGAAAGTATCGCGGCCGACGTTTTCAAGGATCCTGACTTCTGCCCAGTATAAAATAGCCGATGGGCTTGTGAATATCAAGGCAATACGCATTGAAGGCGGATGTTGCAAGGTCGGCGGAAAAAATTCCTTTATGTAGCAGCCGCGTTTTTGGCGTGTTTCTATCTGCCGGTTGAAAGTTTGCGGTTCAATAACGCGATATTCGAGGCGTTAGCTTTGGTGAAATGGTACGCGCGGGAGCACGTGCTTTTATGTCTTGTCCCCGCATTTTTTATTGCAGGTGCTATCTCGGTATTTGTCAGTCAGGCGTCCGTTATGAAGTATTTCGGCGCGCAAGCCAATAAGATCCTTTCATACGGTGTTGCGTCGGTTTCAGGGACGATACTTGCCGTGTGTTCTTGTACGGTACTGCCTCTTTTTTCCGGCATTTATAAAAGAGGGGCAGGTTTGGGCCCTGCGGTCGCATTCCTTTATTCCGGGCCGGCCATTAATGTCCTTGCCGTTATTTTAACGGCGCGTATCCTTGGTTGGCAATTAGGGGTGGCAAGGGCGGTTGGCGCGGTGATATTCAGTATCGTTATCGGGCTTCTCATGCACCTTATATTCTTAAAAGAAGAACGGGCTCGTCAGGTACGCGGCGATTTTAACGTGGGAGAAGTTATCGAAAGGCGTTCATTAGGCAAAACAGTGCGTTATTTCGCTTCGATGGTGGCGTTCCTTGTATTCGCCAACTGGGGAAGGCCTCTTGAAGGTGATGCCGGGGTGTGGTCTATGATCTATCACTACAAATGGTGGATCGCCGGATTTTCTCTGGTCAGTCTGGCCATGATGCTTGCTGCCTGGTTTAAGAAGGATGAATTAAAGGAATGGACACAGGCGACATGGGGTTTTGCGTTGCAAATATTGCCGCTTCTTTTGGGAGGAGTACTTGTATCAGGATTCCTTTTGGGAAGAGTAGGTCATGAAGGAGTGATCCCGTCACATTTTGTCGCAACGCTTGTCGGCGGTAATTCTTTATGGGCAAACTTTTTTGCTTCCATTGTTGCAGCGTTCATGTATTTTGCGACGCTTACGGAGGTGCCGATCTTGCAAGGCCTTATTGGATCGGGGATGGGGAAGGGGCCTGCTTTGGCATTGCTCTTGGCCGGTCCTGCATTGAGCCTTCCAAGCATATTGGTCATTCGCAGCATTATGGGAGGTAAGAAGACCGCGGTATACGTGGTTTTAGTTGTGGTTATGGCGACTATAAGCGGTATGATCTTTGGGCATATTGTTAAATAAGACCGGAGTTTGATATGAAAAGAAAAGCGCATGAGGTTAAGAAAATGGTCAGAGATGGTTATGCCAAGGCAGTTACACGGAACGCATCGTGTTGTTCGGCGGGTTCTTGCTGCGGCAGCATAGACCAGGCAAAAGATATAAGCAGGCGGATCGGTTATAGTGATTCCGAAATGAACGCGGTCCCTGAAGGGGCGAATTTAGGTTTTGGTTGCGGTAATCCGGTTGCGTTAGCTACGTTAAAAGAAGGCGATGTTGTGCTTGATCTGGGAAGCGGAGCAGGGTTTGACGCGTTTTTGTCTGCTCAGCGTGTTGGCAGGACAGGAAGAGTTATCGGCGTGGATATGACGCCTGAGATGATCGCCAAAGCCAAGGAAAACGCGCGGAAAGGAAAATATGATAATGTGGAATTCCGTTTGGGCCAGATCGAAAAGCTGCCGGTTGAGGATAACGCCGTTGACGTGATCATATCGAACTGTGTTATTAACTTGTCTTTCGAAAAAGCACGGGTATTCAAAGAGGCGTATCGGGTTTTAAAGAGGGGGGGCAGGTTGATGGTTTCAGACCTGGTTTTGGTAAAAGATCTGCCGAAGGAGATCAGGAATTCCGTTGAGGCGTATGTGGGATGTCTTGCCGGAGCAACGAAAAAAGAGGAATACATGCGTTTTATAAAGTCAGCAGGATTTCAAGATATCAAGATCATGGGCGAGTCTCATTATCCCGTGGATGCTTTGTTTGACGATCTTAAGGCTGCTCAAGGCGCGGTCGTGAGTGTCAGGATATCGGCAGTCAAAAAATGAGCGGAGGCAAAAATGAAAATTGAGATCTTAGGAGTGGGTTGTCCCAAATGTAAACAGCTCGCCGCGAATGCAGAGGATGCGGTTAAAGAGCTTCATATCCAGGCAGAGGTCAGCAAAGTTACGGATATCGAAAAGATCACCGATTACGGTGTTATGATGACGCCTGCGCTTGCGGTTGACGGTGCGGTGGTTTCTTCGGGTAAGGTATTGAGCAAGGATGAGATTAAAAAGATCCTGGTGAAATAGCGGGAGGGAAATTTGAAGAAGTTACTTTTTATGGCGCTTGCTGTGTTCATGGTTATCGGCGTATTTTCTTCGGTTCTTGCCGAAGATAAAGCGGCTGGTAAGGTTATTGCGTATTATTTTCATGGGGCGTTCCGATGTGCGACCTGCACTAATATGGAAAAATTCGCGCGAGAGGCAGTTGAGACAAACTTCAAAGATGCGCTCCGATCGGGGGAGCTTGAATTCAAAGCGGTTAATGTCGAAGAGAAGGGTAACGAGCATTTTGTGAAAGACTATCAGCTCTATACTAAGTCGCTGATACTTTCATTGGTAAAAGACGGAAAAGAAGTTACGTCGAAGAATCTCGATAAGATTTGGGAATACTCTCGTGATCAACAGAAATTTATCGATTATGTAACCTCTGAGATACATGCATTTATGAAGGGCGCGCAATAGTGGAAATATTGATTCTTTTTGGTTCGGCATTATGGCTTGGGATCCTGACTTCGATCAGTCCTTGTCCGTTAGCTACGAATATTGCCGCTGTTTCCTACCTGGCTAAGGATATAACCCATCCGGCTACGGTTTTTATTTCGGGGCTTGCGTATACGATAGGGAGGATGGCCGCATATACGCTCATTGGATGGCTTATTATCCATTCTCTGTTAGGTGTCCCGCAGGTTGCGCAATTCCTTCAGAAATACATGACAATAGCATTGGGCCCGTTTTTGATCATTACGGGTCTGTTGCTCTTAGAAGTGATCACGGTGAAGTTGCCGGGAATAACCGTATCTCAAAAACATCAAGCCAAACTCGCTAGATCCGGAGCGCCCGGCGCCTTAGTTTTAGGATTTACTTTCGCTTTAGCGTTTTGCCCCGTTTCAGCGGCGCTATTTTTCGGGAGTCTTATCCCCGGGGCTCTTAAGAGTAAAACCGGGATGTTACTGCCGGTTA
>CAZJJL010000016.1:5993-18552 GCA_964546325.1 uncultured Planctomycetales bacterium
CGGTGCTGGCGCTCGCTCTCGCCATTGCCTTAGGCGCGACTTCAATGAGTTATTGGTTTCATAAGATCGCGAAACTGGAATTTTACACCCGCAGAACCACCGGGGGGATTTTTATTCTCGTCGGTTTGTATTACACGGGAACTTATATCATACGGTTATTTTAAGGATAGCAAATGGAGCATATTGTTTACGAAGAACGAAAACTAAGCTTTTTTGAAAAATACCTAACTGGTTGGGTGGTTCTTTGCATCGGAGTCGGGATAGCGCTTGGCAAGTTATTCCCCCAGCTTGCTGTTACGCTCGATCAGATCTCGATTTACCAGGTTTCCATACCGATTGCCATTTGCCTCTTCTTCATGATGTACCCGATCATGGTCAAGATTGATTTCGCTGAGGTTATTAAAGCAGGCAAGACTCCTAAGCCGGTTATCCTTACGCTGGTAGTAAATTGGTGCATAAAGCCATTTACTATGTTGGTTATTGCATGGTTATTCCTTGGAGTATTATGTAAAGGATGGCTTCCGGGAACGGAGGTTGTAAAAGGCGGGGAGCAGGTAGAACTTTTTAGATCTTATATATCGGGATGTATTCTGCTTGGCATAGCGCCTTGCACCGCTATGGTTTTGATCTGGGGACATCTTTCTAAGGGTAACGATGGCCATACCCTGGTGATGGTGGCTATTAATTCGCTTACGATGTTGTTTCTTTATGCCCCGCTTGGCGGTTGGCTCTTGGGCGTGAACAAGATGCCTATACCTTGGCAGACGATCGTATTGTCCGTAGTGATCTATGTTGGGTTACCGTTATTATTAGGATATTATTCGAGAAAATGGTTCATTGCCAAGAAGGGGGCTCAATGGTTTGAGAAAAAGTTCCTGCATTATCTTACCCCGGTATCGATAGGCGCTTTATTGCTTACGTTGGTTTTATTGTTTTCGTTTAAGGGCGAGCTGATCATCAATCAGCCGCAGACTATTTTTTTGATCGCGATCCCGCTTTTTATTCAGACATGTTTTATGTTCGCTTTAACGTACGGGCTGGCAAAATGGTTGAAATTATCTTACCGGGATGCGGCGCCTTCGGCGTTAGTAGGAGCGAGTAATCATTTCGAAGTGGCCATAGCGACATCCACGATATTATTTGGTTTATCATCCGGGGCGTCTCTGGCTACGGTTGTTGGCGTTTTAATAGAAGTCCCGGTCATGCTTATGCTGGTTAGAGTGTGCGTTCATACGCGCGATTGGTTTAGAAAATAGTGAGTGGTTTTAAAAGGAGCGTCGTTGCCCAGGCAGCCAAGCAGGCTAAGGCGTTGGGATTAAAGGGTAAGGATCTGGCGGCTAAGGTGCAAGAGGCAGTTAAGGCGCGTAAAGCGCAGATGGCTGAAGCTCGGGGAAAAGCAAAAGAAGCCAAAGCAATACAGAAAAAACAGAATAAAAGCAGATAATATTCTAGCGCATGTTTCTCATGGGGCCGGTAGTATCCGGCCCCATTTGCTTTGGGTAGCATGTTTTGTGTTGACAATACGATGATTTTTATGATATTCTGGTATTGAGTGAGCGCTCACTCAATACGGGAGAATGTATGCAGGGAACTGTTGTTGCCGATATGCGAAAACGTATTGTTGACGCAGCGATCATGATCGCTGCGCAATCCGGTTTTGCGCGCGCGACCACCAAGGAGATAGCCCGAGAGGCCGATTGCTCAGAAGGCATTATCTATCATTATTTTTCCAGTAAGAACGAGCTTTTTCTTGCGGTCATTAAGGAGAACGGCGAAGACTTCCTGAGGCAGGTAAAAAGCGAGGCTGCTTGCGGCAGAACCAGTCGCGAGAAGCTTGAGCGTATCATTGACTTCCACTTCCATTATTTTACCGGTAATCTGCACATTTTTCAGATCCTTTTTGGTAAATCCGCTGACGCAACCATTCCTTTTCCGTTTGTACTTAAAACCGTCTTGTTGCCCTACCAAAAGGTGATCGAGCAGGAGGTTGTCAGAGGTATCCGTTCAGAGGAGTTCAATACTATCAATGCCGGAGTCGTAGCCTCGAGTTTATTAGGCATGATGCAGCTCAATATCATTAAAATGCATTTTGGAGTAAAAGACGATAGTGTTGAAGAGGTCAAGAAAACGGTGAAACATCTTTTATTCAAAACGTTGCAGAGAGCGCGGCCGTGAGCATATTATGAAACGAGTAATAGTGTTGGCGATTATCGCGAGCGTATGTATGGCAGCATGCTCTTGTGCGGCTTCTCAGGAGACGTCTGCGTTGACTCTTGACGAAGCGGTCGGCGTCGCATATAAGAACAATCGCGATATTCAGGCCGAAGAGCAGGAGGTGTTCGCTGCGCAAGCCCAGCTCAGCGGAGCAAAAAGCCAATTCCTTCCCACCCTTACCGCGCACGCTCGTTATACGCGCACCGGTAGCGTACTTACCCTTTCGGTGCCGCAGACAAAGAAGGATATGGGTATTTTTACCGGATATCATAACGACAATCAAGCAGGCCTTGAGCTTGGACAGGTTATCTATAATGGTGGCGCTACGATTGCAAACTTCCGGCAGAAGCAGGTTTCTTTACGGGTCAAAGAGGAAACTTTACGCGCGCGCAAGCTTGATACTGAATTCGATGTGAAACGCCTTTATTTCGGATTGCTTTTGGCCAAGGAGGCGCAGCGTATTGCGCAGGAAACGGTTGAGCAGGCCGTATCCCATTATCACGATGTGGAGCAGAAATACGGGCAAGGTACTGCTTCGCGCTTTGACCTTTTGCAGTCTAAAGTGCATGTTTCTAAATTGATGCCTGAGCTTATCAAGGCAAAGAATGAGGTTGAGCTTATCGACGTTGAGTTGAAGAAAATTTTGGGAGTTCCTTTGCAGGGGCCGATCCTGTTGAAGGATGCATTATCCTATGACCCGATAGAGATCAAAGAGAAGGAGTTTTTAAAGATCGCGTATCTTGAGACCCCTGAAATGACGTTGATGGCTTTGGGGGTTGACGTGAATAAATGGTTGATCGAGATGGCAAAGGCAGGCGATCGTCCGCAGATCAATGCGCAACTCGGGGTGAATTACCGCTCCAATGATATCGGCGATATGATCAATAGCAGGCATAATAATTGGGACGCGGGGGTGTCGATGAGTATCCCGCTTTTTGACGGATTTTCCACGAAAGCAAAGGTTGATGAGGCAAAAGCGCGCTACGCAAAAGCGAAACTGCAGCGTCAGGACGTAGGAGAGCAGATCGCGGTCAATATTAAACGGGCGTGTCTTGATCTGCTCAGGGCGCAGGCGCTCATTGATTCGCAGAAAGATAATATCGAAGAAGCGAAAGAAGCCTTGAAGATCGCCGAGGTCCGTTACGATAACGGAGAAGGGACGAACCTCGAAGTTATGGACGCCCAGGTTTCACTGAGCCAGGTTGAAAAGAATCTGTCCGAAGGTATATTTGATTACCGGATGGCTGAGGCGTATTTGAAAAGGAATATGGGAACAAGCCTTGTAAAGGAGACGAAAGATGAAAAATCCGATTAAGATCATTATACCTATTTTGTTGCTGATCGGAATGGTCGGGGGAGTCGCATGGTATTGGTATCAAAAAGGATCCGGAAACGGAACCGGTTTGAAAGTTTCAGGGACTATCGAGACGACCGATATTGCTCTTGCGTTTCGGGTGCAGGGTAAGATCAAAGAGCTATTGACCGACGAGGGAAAGCCTGTACGATCGGGCGATGTGGTCGCGCGTCTTGAGGTTGATGAACTCGAGAAAATAAAAGCGGAAGCAGAGGCTTCCTTGAAAGCCGCTGAGTTCACGAATGATCGAGCGCACGATGATTATCTGAGGTATGAGAATCTTTTAAAAGCGGGCGCGATCCCTGCCCAGAAACGCGATAGCGCTAAAACCAATGCTGATAGCGCGCGCGCGAATCTTGATGCCTTGCGCGCTTCGCTTGATCTTGCTGTTACGCGCCTAGGTTTCGCGGATTTAACGTCGCCTATAGACGGATATATTTTGACCAAGAGCGCTGAGGCAGGAGAGGTCGTTCCTGCGGGCGCGACTATCTTTACGGTTGCCGATCTTAAGAATATATGGGTTACCGCATATGTTAATGAGACTTCTTTGGGGAAAATAAAGTTGGGACAGAACGCCGATGTTAAGACGGATACGTATCCCCATAAGATCTATAAAGGAAGGATCTCATTTATCTCGCAGGAAGCTGAATTCACGCCTAAACAGATTCAGACCCAGGAGGAACGGGTGAAACTTGTTTATAGGATCAAGGTCGCGGTTGATAACACGAATCTTGAGCTGAAGCCGGGTATGCCGGCAGACGCGTTCATAACAACGGAATGAATATGGCAATGATCAAGGCTGTCGGCTTAAGCAGGGATTTTGGCGGTACGCATGCGGTTGACAAACTTGGTTTTGAAGTTGAAGAAGGAGAGATCTTCGGTTTAGTAGGACCTGATGGCGCCGGGAAGAGTACGACGATGCGCCTTTTAACGGGGATCCTGGCACCTTCCTTGGGCGAGGCTTGGGTAGGAGGCTGCCATATCGTCAAAGATGCCGAAAAGCTTAAAGAAATGATCGCGTATATGCCTCAGCGTTTCGGGTTATATGAAGACTTGACGGTGATCGAGAACATCCATTTTTACGCCGATGTGTATATGACGCCACACCGTCAGAGGCCGGCACGAATAAAGGAGCTTTTGGATTTTACGCGTTTGGGATCTTTTCAAAACAGGCTTGCCGGGGATCTTTCAGGAGGTATGAAGCAAAAGTTAGGGCTTGCCTGCGCGCTGATCCATACGCCGAAAGTTCTTTTTCTCGATGAGCCGACGAACGGAGTCGATCCGGTGTCGCGGCGCGATTTTTGGAGGATACTGTATCAGCTGTTACAAGAGAAAGTGACCATCTTTTTTTCGACATCGTATCTTGATGAAGCTGAGCGTTGCCGTCGCGTGGGTTTTATCCATAAAGGAAGGATGCTCCGTTGTGATACCCCCGAGAGTTTGAAGAAAGACTATTCCGCCCGAACCCTTGAAGAGGTGTTTATGTCTATCATAAAACAACATGATGCGCAATGAACGAGCGGCAGTCGACGTAACGCTCCTTGAGAAAAAATTCAAGGATTTTACCGCGGTCAACAAGATCAGTTTTTCTGTCCGCGCCGGTGAGATCTTCGGATTTTTGGGTCCTAACGGCGCGGGAAAATCAACGACGATACGCATGTTGTGCGGTATCATTGCTCCTACATCCGGCAAGGGGCAAGTCGGAGGCAACGATATCATTACCCAGCAGGAACGTATCAAGCAGAATATCGGATATATGTCGCAGCGATTCTCTCTTTACGACGACCTAACGGTAGAAGAGAATATCGATTTTTACGGCGGTATTTATCGTTTGTCTCCGGGGAAGATGTTCGAACGAAAGAAATGGGTGTTGGCAATGGCGCAGCTTGAGGAGCTTCGTTCAAAATTGACGGGGACTCTCTCGGGAGGGTGGAAGCAGCGTTTGGCCCTTGGATGCGCGATTATTCATGAGCCGCCGATCCTTTTTCTCGATGAGCCGACTTCCGGCGTTGACCCGATCTCCCGGGAAAGATTCTGGGATATCATACAGACGCTGGCCCGCAACGGAGTTACTGTTTTTGTTACCACGCATTATATGGACGAGGCGGAAAATTGCGGACGGATCGCGCTGATCTATAAAGGCGAGATCATAGCTATGGATACGCCTCTTGGATTGAAAACGAACCGCATGCAGGAAGATGTTTTAAGGATCGCGCTTGCCCATCCCGAAGATTGGCAAGAGCCTCTTAAAACGATACCGTCGGTGAAAGAGACCGCGTTGTTCGGTTCCGCGCTTCATGCGGTCGTGGACAATGCGCAAGAAGCGATCCCTCACGTAAAAGGATTCCTTTTGAGATCGGGGATTTCCGACTGCGTGGTAGAAAAGATACCCCCTTCTTTAGAGGACGTATTTGTTTCTCTTATTGAAGCGCATGACAAGAAAGATACGGATGAGCCTCTCAAGAGTTAAGGCTTTAGCCAAAAAGGAGTTCATACAGATACTTCGCGACTATCGCAGCTTAGGGATGGCGTTTGTCATTCCGGTGCTTTTGCTTGCGCTTTTCGGATACGCCTTGACGTTGGATGTGGATCATGTTTTGCTTGCGGTGTGGGATCAGGATAGGACACCGTTATCGCGCGGATTTCTCCTTGATTTCAGTAATTCCCCCTATTTTAAAGTCACCGGATATTATGATACCTACGCCGAGCTCGAAGAGAGAATTAATGATAATCGGGCTGTTTTAGCGCTCGTGGTCCCGCGCGATTTCTCTCAACTTTTGCGCGCGGGGCGTGCTGCTTCGGTCCAGCTGATCGCTGACGGAAGTGATTCCAATACGGCATCTATAGCGGTCGGGTACGTGAACTCGATAATCAGCGCGTACAATAAACGTTCCCTTACCGCGGCTATGAGTCGTCACGGAGGTGTTTTCATCGAGCCGTTACGGGTGCAGCCCCGCGTTTGGTTCAATGAGGACTTAAAAAGCAAGAATTTCATTGTACCGGGTCTTATTGCGGTGATCATGACGATCATCGCGGCGCTCTTAACGTCCTTAACCGTTTCGCGCGAATGGGAACGAGGCACGATGGAGCAGCTCATATCAACGCCGGTCAAGCCGGGCGAGCTAATCCTCGGGAAATTCATCCCCTATTTTGTTATCGGGATCATCGATGTGATGATCGCGTTTGCGATGGCTGCTTTTGTTTTTCATATCCCGTTTAGAGGGAGCGTTGCTCTTTTTTTTATTTTGAGCGGCCTTTTTCTTACCGGCGTTCTTTGTTGGGGTATACTGATATCGGTTATTATGAAGAATCAACTGGTCGCTAATCAAGTGGCGTTCATTACTACGTTCCTTCCGGCATTCCTGCTTTCGGGTTTTGCTTTTCCTCTGAGTAATATGCCAAGGCCTATAGAGATATTGACGCATATTATTCCTGCCCGTTATTTTGTAACGATATCTAAAGGGATATATCTGAAAGGTGTGGGATTGAAAATCCTGTGGCCGCAGGTTTTATTGTTGGCGCTATTTTCTGCGCTGATGATACTCTTGGCCACGAAAAAGTTCAAGAAAACGGTGGTGTAGTATGTGGGAACGGATACGGCATATATTGCGAAAAGAATTCATCCAGATATTCCGCGATAACAGGATGAAGGCTGTTATGTTCGTCATTCCGGTTTTTCAGGTCCTGGTGTTTGGGTTTGCGATATCTACCGATGTTGACAAGGTTGCGACCGCGGTGTATGATCTCGATAACACCCAGGAAAGCCGCCAGTTGATCAGAGCGTTTACATCTTCGCGCTATTTTACCGCCGCCTATTTTATTCATAGTGATGATGAGCAAAAGTATCTTCTGGATAAATCTCTGGTAAGCGCTGTCATTCGCATCAATCATGGTTTTTCACAGGACATACGCGGGGCGCGCTCGGCGCATGTCCAGTTCATCGTTGACGGGACCGATTCCAATACCGCGGCAATAGTTTTGCATTACGTTGCCGCGATTTCCGAGAGATTCTCCGCTTCTTTGGCTGCGCCCCGTATCCGTGTTTTGGCGGAGAGTCCCGGAGGGCTTCCCCGGGTTGATCTGCGTACCCGGGCGTGGTTTAACGAAAATCTTTTATCCCGTAATTTTTTCGTTCCCGGGGTCATTGCGTTGGTTGTTTTTATCGTGACGTTCCTTTTGACGGCGATGTCTATTGTTAAAGAAAAAGAGATCGGCACGATGGAACAGATCATTGTCAGCCCTATTCGTCCGATCGAGTTGATCTTAGGCAAGCTTATTCCTTTTGCGGTCATAGGGATCGTGGATGTTTGTTTGGTTGTAATTGTAGCGCTTGCTGTTTTTTCGGTTCCCATGAGAGGAAGTTTTATCCTGCTCTTTTTTTCGGCATGCCTGTTTCTTACTTCGACGCTCGGTTTAGGCCTGTTCATTTCCACGGTTTCGAAAACCCAACAGCAGGCGATGATGTCGATGTTATTCTTATCCATGCCGATGGTTCTGTTATCGGGGTTTCTTTTCCCGATCGCCAATATGCCGAAGGCTGTTCAGCTCATCACCTTTGCTGATCCGCTGCGCTATTTTCTGGTCATCGTGCGAGGTATTTTTTTGAAAGGGAGCGGATTTTTGGTGCTTTGGCCTCATATGCTGGCTTTGGGTGTTATAGGGATATCGATCATAACGGTAAGCTCTTTGGGATTCCGTAAAAGGCTTGGGTAATGAGCTTTTTGCATGGATCGATCCGGGAAATCTTCAAGCGGCGGGGTTTACGCCGCAGGTTTTTGGGTGGAGCCAAAAGGTTCACTAAGGGGGTATCATGAAAAACGCGGTTTCTTCGTTAACAAAAACGCTTCTTTTGACGCTCTGTTTAAGCCTGGGGAGCGGATATATGAGTTTCGTCATTCAGACGAACGCCAATGAGAAGGTTTCTGCCTGCAGCTATCTTGATCCTATCAGTATCGATATCCTCGCATTTGGCATCGCAGTATTCTTGCTTATAGAAGGGTTGGCCTCGATATGGAAGCATAAAAAAAGCAAGGTGCTTAGTCAGCTTACGAGATGCATTCGCGTGTGTATCGGAACGAGTATCCTGGTCATTCATACAATGCAGTTTCTTCATAAATAGGTTTGGTAGCGCGATTGCGCAAAGAAACGCCATATAAGGAGCGGATTATGCCTAAGACTAAAATCATTTGCACCTTGGGACCTGCCTCGGCGAAATCAGGGGTTTTACGTAAGATGATGCGCGCGGGAATGGACGTCGCGCGGATAAACTTTTCGCATACTTCATGCAAGGAAGCGCTTCGGAGCATTCATTTGGTACGAACGCTCAATAAAAAATATCGCCGTAAGATAAAGATATTGGGAGACCTTGAGGGGTATCGCATACGTATCGGCAGGTTTAAAAGCGGCCAGCCCATTCCGATCAAAAAGAGGCAGATCGTTTGGTTAACTCAAGAAAATGTTTTGGGGGAAGGCAATATCATACCCTTTTATTATAAGGGTCCGCTCCGTAAAATCCCGATAGGCGCGCATATTTATATTGATGACGGGAATATCGTTTTAATGGTGCAAGCCCGCCGTAAGAATAGGCTTAAGACCAGGGTGATCATCCCGGGGCTCATACGCGAGCGTAAAGGTATTAATATGCCGGGTGTACGGCTTGATTTTAAAGGATTGACCGCCAAAGATAAGACCGATATAGATTTTTGCGTAAAGCACAAGGTCGAGTATATCGCGCAGTCTTTTGTGAGGAATAAACATGATATGCTTACTTTAAAAGAGCATCTCAAGGGACGCGGCCATGCCGCGCAGTGTATCGCTAAGATCGAGAATAGGGAGGGCATTGAGAACATCGATGAGATCATGAGTGTTTGTGAGGGGATCATGATCGCGCGCGGCGATATGGGGGTCTCTATCCCCATATATGAGGTACCGGTTGTGCAGAAATATATCATTAAGAAATGCAATCATGCGGGAAAATTCGTCATTACTGCCACGCAGATGCTCGAAAGCATGACTCGCAATAGTATGCCCGAACGTGCCGAGGTTTCCGATGTCGCTAATGCTATATTCGACGGATCCGATTATGTCATGCTCTCAGGAGAGACCGCGGTCGGATCATATCCGGCTGAGACCGTTGGGATGATGAACAAAATAATCGTGTTTACGCAGAAGCATATCGCATCGAACGCCTGAGGTGTATGATAGATCTTATGGGCTATCCGTATGAGCCGAAAGGAGAGATATGAAGCATAATGTTGTTAATTATTTAAACAGGGATATTTGGCGGATACGTTTGAAGGACCTTCCTCAGAAACGGTCATTCTTTATCAGGATATTAAGGATCATCCTGGTATCATTGCGCGGTTTTAATGAGGACAAATGTTCTTTGCGCGCTTCAGCGCTCACCTTTTATAGCCTGCTTTCCATAGTGCCTGTATTCGCTATGATCTTTGGTGTCGCTAAGGGTTTTGGCTTGGATAAAGTGCTTGAAAAGCAGCTGATGGAAAAAATTCCGGCGCAGAATGAGATCATCACTAATGTAATCAATTTCTCTCATTCTTTGCTTGAGAATACGAAGGGCGGGCTTATCGCGGGGGTCGGTGTTGCGCTCTTATTCTGGACCGTCATTAAGGTTCTGGGTAATATCGAGCGGTCGTTTAACGATATCTGGGGTATAAAAAGCATGCGCAGTATCATGCGTAGGTTTACGGATTATCTTTCGGTCATGCTGATTTGCCCGGTATTGTTGATATTGGCAAGCAGTGTCACGGTTTTTATCAATACGCAGACAAAAATGATAACGCAGAAGGTATCCTTGCTCGGCGCGTTTGCCCCGGGGATATCTTTTTTGCTCGACTTTTTGCCGTACACCGTAATATGGGTGGTGTTCAGCTTCATCTACGTTTTTATTCCGAATACCAAGGTTAATATGAGGTCCGGGATATTGGCAGGTATCATCGCGGGTACGGTATATCAGCTCATGCAGTGGGCGTATGTTCATTTTCAGGTTGGCGTGGCAAAGTATAACGCTATTTACGGAAGTTTTGCGGCGTTGCCTTTGTTCTTGGTATGGTTACAGATGAGCTGGAGGATATTGCTTTTAGGCGCCGAGATATCTTTTGCCCATCAGAATGTAGATACCTATGAATTTGAGCCTGATTGTTTGAGTGCCAGCCGCGCATTCAAAAACCAGCTTGCGCTCATGATCGTTAATTTATTGAGCAAGAATTTTGTCGCAGGCAAAAAGGCTCTTACGGCGCATGAAATATCCCATTTGCTTGGGATCCCTATCCGGCTGATGCGCGATATAATCTTTGAGTTGACGGAAACCGGCATTCTTGCCGCTGTTCACCATGAGACAAACAGGGTCCCGGCATATCAGCCTGCCCTTGATGTGCATATACTTTCCATAAAATATGTAATTGATGCATTGGAAAGCCGCGGGACCGATTCTATCCCGGTTATTCATTCAAAAGAACGGGAAAAGATCATAGATAATCTGCGCGGGTTTGATAGGATCGTAGAAAAGTAGAAGGAAAACATGCTTTTAAAAGATATTTAGTTTTCAGACATTTGTTGCTCGATGAGGTGTTTGAGCGCGCAAAATTTCGCCTCTATGGTTTGCTTTTTAGAAGGCGATAAGATTATTCCACCGCTGGTATCGTATTTGCGATGTGCCTTTATGGATCCCAGAGTTTTAATTAATGTTCCAAGAGAGAATTTGATTTGGAGGTATGGGTTGTTTCTTATGGATGTATCGGGGGATTTACAATAAGAAGAGAAGACTTGTGAAGGTCTTTTCGGTATAAATCCCTTGCATATACGTAAAGGTGTGTTACACTAGCCACACATAAGATAATGTCGTAACGGGTCTGGCAACACCGGAGTGTTGTCAGAGGGTTTTTGATGGTCGGGCCGCCATCTGCTCACAACGCAGATGGCTTTTTGTTTGTATGGGAGATGGTGTTATGATCACACGGGTCGGTTTATTCGGTTTTGGCAAGACGGGAAGCGTAGTCGCCAGGGAAATAATGCATGATAAAGAGCTTCATTTATCATGGGTCGTCAGAAAGTCGCATACGGAAGAGGGGAACTACGCCAGTTATTTTTATGGGATAAAGCCAACGCAAGGGAAAATATATTGCGCTTCCCATATTAACTTTAATACATTTTATAAAGATAATCCCGTTGATATTATCATCGATTTTTCTTCGTCAAAAGCCATTGAAGAGTATACGGCAGCCGCGCGCGTCGGGGTGAAGATCGTTTCGGCAATATCTCATTACGAGCATGATGCCCTGGCGCAGCTTAAAAAAATGGCCGAGAAGACGGCGGTGCTTTATTCTCCGAATATCACGCTCGGTATTAATTTTCTCATCGTTGCTTCGCAGGTATTGCAGCAGATAGCTCCGAATGTGGATATCGAGATCGTCGAAGAGCATTTTAGGGGCAAGAAAGAGGTTTCCGGTACCGCCTTACGGATCGCGCAACTCTTGTGTTTATGCAATAAGAAGCATGTTAATACCGTTCGCGTCGGAGGCATTGTCGGCAAGCATGAGGTTATTTTTGGGTTCCCGAATCAAACGATACGGATAACCCATGAATCCATTAACCGCGCGGCATTTGCCAAGGGAGCGATATATGCCGCCAAGTGGCTTACCAAGAAAAAAAGAGGGCTCTTTACCATGGAACAAGTCATGTCTTCAGATTTTATCAAGCATAGCAAAACGATACACCGGAAGAATTAGGGGATATGTTTGATATGGTGCGGAATATTCTTACGCTATCCGGTACAGAATTTTCATTTGCACAGAGCGGTTTATTTTAGTACACTGAATCAAGAGATATATACATGGGGAGGTCGTATAACGGCCTGAGAGTTTCGCGCGCACGCGTTCGGGTGCAAAGCGAATTACCCGTATAACCTGATCTGGATAATGCCAGCGGAGGGAAAGGAGGTAGTTTGGGTTACCCTTATGCGTAGGCATAAGG
>CAZJJL010000016.1:18562-19058 GCA_964546325.1 uncultured Planctomycetales bacterium
TTTGTTATGGGTATGTATACGATTGAGTTTGATCAAACTAAAAAAAAGGAGCGCAGTATGCACTTAGATGAGATCACCATATCAAAGGCGATTATCGCCTCATATACAAAGAAATTGACCGAGGCCCTTGATGTTGATGTTGCTATTGTTGGGGCGGGGCCCGCGGGCATGGTTTGCGGATATTACCTGGCTCAAGCGGGAAAAAAGGTCGTGCTCTTTGAACGTAAACTTTCTGTCGGCGGAGGTATGTGGGGCGGAGGGATCATGTTCAATGAGATCGTGGTGCAGGATAAGGCTAAAAGCATCCTTGATGAATTCGGTATTCGGACCCGGCGGTATGAGCCGGGGTATTATCTGGCGGATTACATTGAGTCGGTGTCCACAATTTACTCCCGCGCAACGCGCGCAGGGCTCAAAATATTCAATTTGATAAGCGATGAAGATGTATTGGTGCAAAGCAAAAAGGTGAAGGGATTGGTATTGAATTGGACCGCAG
>CAZJJL010000017.1:0-18871 GCA_964546325.1 uncultured Planctomycetales bacterium
AAAAACTGCGATTTCAAAAGAGGGTGGTCATAATCAAGCGTGTAGGAAATCCTAAAATCTGAAGAAGGCACAATCATGATAGACGCATTCCCCTCTTCAACGCATAGAGGCTCTTGGATCACCAAAACCTTGCGCTCTTTATGAAGTTCCTTTATACCGGCCTTCATGAGCGCATGCACATAATTCTGACTGCTTCCATCAAGCCCGGGAGCCTCCTGGTTATCGATCTCTATGATTATGTTATCGATACCCAAACCGGAAAGCGAAGCAAGCATATGTTCGATCGTATGGATCTCATAAAATCCCTCCTTACCGATCGACGTGCGCCTGCCGGTTATGCTCTTGCTTAAAAGCAGCTCAACCGAAAGCCTTTCAGAGGGGCGTTCGGGAAGATCCGTGCGCACAAAAACAATGCCCGCATCTGCTTCAGCGGGTTTAAAGGTGATGGTGGTTTTACTCGCGGTGTGAAGCCCGATGCCGCTGATGCTGATCTCTTTACCTATAGTCTTTTGTTTTTCCATATCTATGGGTTTTGCTTCCTAAGACGCTCTTCAAGCTCCTCGATCTTTTTGGTAAGTTCTTTCACCTTGTCATATAAACGCGGAAGATTCTGCACGCAGGCGTTCACTTTGATCGCCGCTGCATGCGGTCTCGCCGGATACCCGGATACCATGGTATTGGCAGGGACCGATTTCGTAACCCCCCCTTGCGCTGCGACAACAGCATTGTCACCCACGGTAATATGGCCGACAAGTCCTGCCTGTCCTGCAAGCACAACATTATTCCCTATAGTCGTACTGCCCGAAATGCCCGCTTGCGCAACGATAAGCGAGTTTTCTCCGATAATAACATTGTGCGCGATCTGCACCAGATTATCGATCTTGGACCCTTTACCGATGACTGTTTTATTGAATCGCGCGCGGTCGATTGTGACATTGGCGCCTATCTCGACATCATCGCAGATCTCAACAATACCTATCTGAGGGATCTTCTGATGAACTCCCTGCACTTGAGCGAAGCCAAATCCGTCGGATCCGATCACCGTGCCGCTATGAATAATAACGCGATCCCCTAACACGGAACGCTCACGGATGGAAACATTCGGATAGATCAAGCAATCCTTACCGATAACGGTTTCATGCCCGATAAAGGTACCGGCATATATTACCGAATTGTCTGCCACCCGCGCATTTTCTTCTATCACGGCGCAAGCGCCTACGGAAACATTTTTGCCTATATGCGCATTTTTGGCGATTACAGCGGACGGATGTATACCCGAAGGGTGCTTCGTATGCGAAGGCACAGCCAACGAAATCATTTGCGCAAACGCGTAGGAAGGATTTTCCGTACGGATGATCGGTTTAGAAGCGCTTACGACATCCCGGGATGTAATGATAGCGGAAGCCTGTGTCGTCTCAACTAAGGGCAGGTATTTGGGGTTCCCAATAAACGTAATATCCCCTGCGCTCGCTTCTTTGATACCGCTAACACCGGTAATAACGACAGAGCCGTCCCCAACGACTTCCCCGTGCAATAACTGGGCAATTTCCTGTACCGTTTTTCGCATGAAACAAATACCTTATTTCTTTACGCCAGAAGTTGCCTTAACATTTTTATTCAGTATAGCCATGACCTGATCGGTAATCTCATATTGCTTGTCCTGATACACCAAGACCCTGTCATTGAAAACCATAGTATAGCCTTCCTTCTGCGCATACTGCTTCACGGCGTCCTCAATGTCCT
The DNA here is from genome assembly GCA_964546325.1 of uncultured Planctomycetales bacterium. Classification (GTDB taxonomy): domain Bacteria; phylum Omnitrophota; class Gorgyraeia; order Gygaellales; family Profunditerraquicolaceae; genus DAONEO01. Next base: position 1,744 of record CAZJJL010000017.1, read on the forward strand.
TGAGGATCTCTTTCATTTTCTCATCCTGCTCTTTGCGTAGATCGGTCTGCTTCTGTCTGTCAAATTCCTGCAAAGACTTGATATCCTTCTCCAAATCGCCCTTTTTCGCTTCTTTTTCCTTATCGCTTAAAACGTTCATCTTTTCCTGGAACTTCTTGATATCCGCAACTTTTTTATCCCGTTCGGTCGTATATAATTGCTCTTTATCACTTAAAATTTTATCGTAATCTTTTGTTTTTCCGTACTCGCTAAAGATCCTGCTAAGATCAACGTACCCTAACTTATCAGCAGCATGCGCTGCGCCTAACCAGATACTGACACCGAATAATGCCGCCACAAACAAAACCATTGCCCTTTTCATTCTTTGTTCCTCCTTATGAGTTTGGGAGGCTTCTTGAACTACGGTCCAAGGCTCCCTCACCAAAGTAAATAATCTTAACCGCGCTCTTTATACTATACCGATCAAAATCCGTGACTCATGCTAAAATGCACCTTCCCGCTTCCCCGAGAATCTTCACCTGCCTCCTTATTAAGCGGGATACCGTAATCAAGCATCAGGGGACCGATAGGGGTTTTTACGCGCACACCCAAACCAATACCGTTCTTCCACCCGCCGGCATTCGAGACGCCAAAAGCGTTTTTCGAAGAACCGATCTCGTTCATTTTTTCCCATACATTACCCACATCATAAAACGCCGCGACCTTCAAGAAACTCAACAAAGGATACGTATATTCAATATTGCCGATTGCCATTGATTCGCCGCCTAAAGGATCACGGGAAACCGGATCTACCGGACCGACTTTTCTCTCATGATACCCGCGCACCGTACCGGCGCCACCCGCAAAGAATTTTTCGTAAATCGGCACATACTTGGAATCGCCATACGCCTTTACCAACCCGATGCGCCCGCGGATCTCCAGCACTGAATTGCGCCACATCGGAATATAGTGCGAATACCTCGCGGAATATTTGCCGAAATCCTTATCTGCGCCCAGGAAACCGCCTGCGATTTGAAAGCTATTGGCAAAAAGATCGCCCTTTTTAGTATCATAAACACTATCCCTACCGTCGAAATCAAGCCCGAATTCAAGACTGCTGATCTTATTGGTCCCCTCTTCCTTCTTAAGATCGTTGGTCGCTTCTTCCGTGATATTGGTGATCTTAATGCTATCCAATCGATACGCTACACTGCCGCGGATGAATTCGGTCAGATCCTTGGCAAGACGGATATCTCCGCCGGTAACAGTCTCATCATAACCGTAGCCTATATCCGTCTCTCTCTTATGCTGACGGTTATAGAGATCAAAACCGAATGCGACAGGATAATCGAACATCCATGGCTCAGTAAAACTGAGATCGTATCCCTTGGTAATAGAACCGAATGATGCGCGAAGTTTAAGGTCCTGCCCGGCACCGGTAAAATACGGAAAATTCTTCCAGTCGAAATTCTTTTGTTCGATCTCCACAAATCCGACAAGCTTATCGACCGTACTATAGCCGCCGCCAAAACTAAAGGTGCCCGTCTTGGACTCTTTGACCTCAACCACTAAATCCTTTTTATCCGGCGTCTGCGTATTCTCCGTATCATAACTAACCTCTTCAAAGAATCCCAGATTCTGCAAACGCTCTTTGCTGCGCTTTAATTTCTCTCCGTCAAAACGGTCTCCCGGGCGGATCCGAAGCTCACGGCGCACAACCTTATCGCGGGTCTTCACATTCCCCCTGATCTTAATCTTATTGACGTAGACAATATCATTTTCGCTGATATCGTCAGAAACTTCAATACGCACCGTCAAAGAATTCAAGGCGGTCGACTCCTGCACTTGCGCGGAAATATATCCGCGATCGAAATAAAGCCCCTGTACCGCAGCGATATCCTGTTTGACCGCATCCTGGCTGAACACTTTGCCCGGCGTACACAACTGCAGTTTCGACATGATCTCCTTATCGCTGATATCCTTATTACCCCGTATCGTTACGTCGCCGACCAAATATTTCTGCCCTTCGACAATAGTTACCGTTACATATTGCAGCGGCTTCTTGGGATCGCGCGTGACCGTATAGGAGACTTCCGCATCGGAATATCCTTCCCGGCCATAAAAAGATTTGATTCTCTGCATATCTTCATTCAAAACTTCTTCCTTAAGGACCCCGGCGTTAAAAAGCCACCCCTGTTTAGTCTTCATTACTTTGAGAATGCGATGTGACGAAAACGCTTTGTTGCCCTCTATCGTAATTTTTTTAATGGAAAACCGTTTCCCTTCAAAAACCGTAAAAATGACCTTTGCTTTATTGGTCTCTTTATTAAGATCGACCTGATAATTGATTTCAACCTGCGTTAATCCGAGCTTTTCGTATAATTTCCTTAAGATACGTACATCCTCGGGTAATGTCGGGTAATCCAGATACTGCCCTTCTTTCGACTTCAACTGTTCTTTGATCTTTTCCTCGCGCATGGTCAATTTGTACAAACCGTCAAAGGTGATCTTCTCTATTACAGGCCTCTCTTCAACCGCGACAATGACCTTCACTCCGTCCTTATAATCCTCATTATTGATCTTTATATCGCTGAAGAAGCCTAATAAATACAAACGCTTCAAATCATCACTGATAACGTTATCCTGGTATGGCTGACCGACCCTCGTTTTCATCTTGGATATAATGGTATTGCTACTAATAGATTTATTGCCCTTGACTTCAACCGCGGTTACGAGCAATGCAGAGGGCTTGGTCGCAGACATCGCTTCAACCGGCGCCGGCATCGTATCTGTACTTGATTGGTTATAGGAAGGTTCTTGAACGCCGACCGGTTCAAGAAGCGCAGAGCCAGCGGCTTTTTGAGTATCTGCTTCGGTGGTATTTGATTCTTGGCAAAAAGAAACGGAACTAATCCCCAGGATAACGGCACATACGATCAGCAGTTTTTTTGGCATGAGTTAGTTTGGGTTATACTACGAAGATTTGCACGCAATATTTAGTATATATAATATCATAATACCATCACGGGTCAAACAAATTTTATTGATTGCAGGATGTTACGGCTTGAGAAATACCCGGTTAAGGACATTGGCGATACCCATTACCCACAAACCGCTATTCCATACGGGCAAGATTTTCAAAACGAGTATACTCTTTCAAGAATGCAAGCTTAACGGAACCAACCGGGCCGTTACGCTGTTTGGCAATAATGATCTCTGCTATCCCCTGATTGTCGGGAGTGGGATTATAATACTCCTCGCGCATGATCAAAACAACCACATCGGCGTCCTGTTCAATAGCTCCTGACTCCCGCAAATCGGAAAGCTGCGGACGATGGTCGTTGCGCGACTCAACGGCACGCGAAAGCTGGCTAATGGCGATAAGCGGAACACTGAGCTCGCGGGCAAGCGCCTTTAAAGAGCGCGAAATATCGGAAATCTCCTGTTGTCTGCTTTCCACACCCGAAGCACCCCGCATAAGCTGCATGTAGTCGAGGATCACTAATTTAATATCGTGATGCGCCTTAAGCCTGCGCGCCTTAGCGCGCAATTCCATAACGGAAATACCCGGAGAATCATCGATATACAACGGCGCCTCGGAGAGTTTCCCTGCCGCAGCCGTTAATTTCGGCCAATCCGAAGGAGACAAAAATCCCGTGCGCACCTTATGCGCATCGATCTTTGCATGCGAACACAAAAGCCTTTGCACCAACTGCTCTTTTGACATTTCAAGGCTAAAAACCGCGGTCGGGATCTTTTCAATAACGCTGGCATACTCTGCCATACACAAAGCCAATGCGCTCTTTCCCATAGACGGACGGCCTGCGACAATAATAAGATCGGAAGGCTGCAAGCCTGCGGTCTTTGTATCGAATTCAATAAATCCCGTAGGGATCCCCGTGACATGCTGTTTGCGCTGATACAGCTTGTCGATGGATTCCATACTTTGCTTAATGATCTCTTTTACGGGAATGTAGGTACCGCTGACGCGGCGGTTGGATATCTCGAAAATCAACTGCTCGGACTGATCGACGATCTCATTGACGTTGCCGTCATGTTCATAACACATCGTCACGATCTTAGTGCCGCTGTTGATCAAATGCCGCAGAATGCTTTTTTCCCGAACAATGGAGACATAATGGCTGATATTTGCAGCGGTAGGAACCGCATTTGCAAGCGCGGCCAAATACCCCGCTCCGCCAACCTCGTCGAGGATCTCTTTGCGCTTTAATTCATTCGTCAGCGTGATCAAATCAACAGGTTTATTGGCGTTAAAAAGATCGGTGATCGCCTCAAAGATCTTGCGATGATGCTCCTTATAGAAAGACCCTTTTTCCAATGCTTCAATAGCAACGGAAATTGCTTCTTCATCCAGAAGCATCGAACCCAAGACCGCCATTTCGGCATCCAGGTTTTGCGGCGGGAGTTTTTCTAGGTTATCGGCCATACTCTCTGTAGTAAAAGGAAGGAACGGTGCGCAAGGGAATCCCCCTGCGCATCATACGTTTATTTCTTTACGATCCATATCTTGATCTTTGCTGTAACATCGGCATGCAATTTCAAAGGGACCTCATAAATACCCAATTTCTTGATCGGTTCATCAAGCGCGATATTCGACTTATCGATATCAAATCCCTCATCCTTGAGCGCGCGGATAATTTCCTGAGCACCGATGCTTCCGTACAGTTTATCCTCATCCTGAACAAGCATAGGGATAGTCAAGGAAACCGCAGCTAAGCGGGTCCCGAGGCTTTGAGCTTCTTGCAGCAATTTTTCGCTCGCCTGCTGTTTCTTCAGCTGTTCTTCTTCGAGACGCTTTAAATTCGCGCTATTACGGGGTACCGCAAGTTTATTCGGAAAAAGGAAATTACGCGCAAAACCGTCTTTTACTTTAATTACCTGTCCTGCTCTACCGATACGCTCGACATCCTGATTTAAGATCACTTCCATATGAACCTCCGAACACTATTGCGCCGCAAGGCGCATTGAGTGAGGCTCCGTGAGCCGAAAGGCGAAACGGAGCAAGAACACTATTGCGCCGTAAGGCGCATTGAGTGAGGCTCCGTGAGCCGTAAGGCGAAAACGGAGCCAGAACACTATTGCGCCGTAAGGCGCATTGAGTGAGGCTCCGTGAGCCGTAAGGCGAAACGGAGCATGAACACCGCATGCTTTTATAACACGAAACCCCAACGAACGTGCAAAGTGTATCCCGTCAATGGTGCAGCGTTGTACGTTGGAAAAAACATGCTTTTCCCGCTCTTAAGCACATTCCGTGAGGTTCCGACGAATTATATAAGGCGAAACCAGAACACGTTGCCGCCCGTTATCAATACCGGGTATACGGCAAAAGCGCTATAAAACGCGCCTTCTTGATCTCCTCAGCGACGCGTCGCTGATGTCTGGCACAATTCCCGGAAACACGGCTCGAAACGATCTTTCCGCGTTCCTTAATGAACGTTTCCAGGGTCTTCATATCCTTATAATCTATCTGTCGGGCCTTGTCTGCGCAAAAACGGCAGAATTTACGACGCATTGACAATGCCGGTTTTCTTTTTCCTAATGGTTTCTTGGTAACCTTAAGCCTCATCTATTTTTCCCTCACTTTCTTCGCCTAACCATGCATCTTCCGTTGTTGATGGCGTTTCTTGGGCGGCAGCCGCGAACGAACCGCTTTGCTTCCCGGCACCCGCACTCATGAACTGAACCCGCTCCGCACGCACTTCGATAACGGTGCGTTTTTGCCCCGAGGTAGCGTCATCCCATGAACGGGATTGCAGCCTTCCCTCGATAAAAACGGGGCTTCCCTTGCGTAAATACTGATTGCACGTTTCCGCTTGTTTATCCCACACAACAACGGTAATAAAACAAACTTCTTCCCGCATCTCCTGGCTATTACGATCTTTGAATTTCCTGTTCACCGCAAGCCGCAGATTAACTACCGCAGTCCCCTGAGGAGTATAGCGCAATTCCGGGTCTTTCGTCAGATTACCCATCAATAATACTTTATTAAAACTTGCCATATGCTCTCCGCAGATTAATGTTCCTGGACCGTGATCATCGCTCTGAGAATATTCTCATTAAGACGATACGCTAATTTTATTTCCGTGATAGCACTGCCCGGAGCGGTAAAATTCAAGAGATAATACACCCCTTCGTCGTACTTTTTGATCGGGAACGTAAGCTTACGTTTTTCCGACCAGATAACTGCCTGCGAAACCGTACCTTTATACTTGGTAACAGCGTCGTTGATCTGTGCAAAGAGTTCCTTGCGCGCATCTTCGCCAAGATCCGGTTTGATAATGATCATTGCTTCATACGTGTGCATGTTTCTTCTCTCCTATTGTACATGTTCATTGTTTCCGCCGTGCCTTTTATGATCCAACGTACACAGCAGTCCACCGCCTTATCCATGGTCTCGGTGAGTTTTTCCTTCTCAATTTTGGAAAAACCAGATAAGACGTATTCTGCGGCATCGATATGCGCGTCAGGCCTGCCCACGCCGATACGAAGCCGGCAAAAATCCATACTTTTTATTGCGCCGATGACGGATTTTAATCCGTTATGTCCTCCCGCAGACCCTGAAGAACGCAAGCGCAAGGAACCTAACGGTAAATCCATATCATCGCATACGATCAAACAATCAGCGGGATCGATCCTGTGCTTACGCACAAGCGCCGACACTGCAACCCCGGAAAGGTTCATGAAAGTAACCGGCAGCGCCATAACAACCCTCTGGCCTTCGAAAGTACCCGTACCGCTGGCAGCATGCGAGAATAGTGTTTTTTTCAGAGCAATCTTATAGCGGGCAGCAAGACTTGAGACCACGTGGAAGCCGATATTGTGCCGCGTGTGCGCATACTTCTTCCCCGGGTTCCCTAACCCGACAACAAGCTTCATCGCTGCGATTATTTCTTCTCTTTCGATTCAGAAGCAGCACCCTCAGCAGGAACATCCTTCTTTTCCTTAATGACCTCGGGCTCTTTCTTCTCTTCGCCTTCAACTTCCTCTGCAGGAGCCTCCTCTTTCATCGGAGCAGCGATCGTCAAAACCACGGTATCAGGATCGGTAATAAACGTGACTCCTTGCGGAGCAGGGATATCCTTGACATGAATAGAATCGCCGATCTTCAAAAGGCTCACATCAACTTCCAGCGACTGCGGAATATTCGTAGGTAAACACTCGACCTCGATCTCCCAATGCACATGCTCAAGAGAACCACCGTCTTGTTTAACACCCACCGGTTCACCCTTTGCAATAACCTGAACATTGACTTTAATTGCCTTTGTCAATGAAATCTCATGGAAATCAACATGAATGATCGTGCCGCGGACCGGGTCATACTGCACGTCTTTAATGAGACATGACCGTGACGGCTTCTTATCGTCTTTTATTTTTAACGTGAGAATAGCGTTCTCAAGTTTATGCTCATGGATCATATGCAAAAACTCGCCGTTATTGATCATGATCGCTTGCGGTTTATTTCCTTCGCCGTATACAACACCGGGCAAAAAACCCCCGTCACGCAAATCTTTTACTTTTCCTCTACCCGTTTCCGCGCGGCTTTGCGCGTTCAGTATTATCTCTTCCATTTCATTTTCCTCTTTTCATGTAAGGCCCGCGATATGTGCCGAGGGCACTGTATTGTTTTAGTCAAATAAACAGCTGATTGACTCTTCGTTATGAATACGTTTAATTGCTTCGCCCATAAGGCTGGCAACCGAAAGCACTTTAATTTTAGGGATTTTACGAGCGCCCAGAAGCGGAATACTATCGGTAATAACAAGCTCTTCTAAGTTTTTGCACGCGGCAATACGCTCGATAGCAGGACCGGAAAGCACGCCATGAGAGATCCCCGCGCGGACACTCTTTGCGCCCGCCGCCTTTAACGCTTCAACCGCTTCAATAAGCGAACCGCCGGTAGCGATCAAATCATCGACGATGATCGCATGTTTTCCCTTCACTTCACCGAGTAAATTCATTACTTCGGTTTTTTCGGGAGACTCCCGACGCTTATCGATAACCGCAAAACTGGCACTCAGACGCGTTGCATATGCGCGCGCCATCTTAATACTGCCGACATCGGGAGAAACGATCACCATGTTATCTTCTTTGTCGGTCTTTGCAAAATAATCGCAAAAAACACCTATGGCATACAAATGATCAACCGGAATATCAAAAAAACCCTGAATCTGTTGCGCGTGTAAATCCATAGTCAGGATCCTATTGGCGCCGGAAGTAGTCAATAAATTCGCTACAAGCTTAGCGGTAATAGGAACACGCGGCTGATCTTTCCTATCCTGACGGGCGTATCCAAAATACGGCATAACCGCCGTAATGCGCTGAGCAGAAGAACGACGCAACGCGTCGATCATAATCAAGAGTTCCATCAGATTATCATTCGGAGGCGGACAGGTCGGCTGAATGATAAATACATCCTTACCGCGGACATTGTCATTGATCTTAACCCTGATCTCCCCTTCGCTAAAACAGGTGACAACCGCGTTCGATAACGAAACCTTCAAACACGCGCAGATGTCTTTTGCTAATGCAAGATTCGCATTCCCGCTAAAAACGGCTAGTTTATCCATCAGGCCCTCTTTTGCGCTAGTGGTTTTGCGGGTACTCCCGCAACAACCGTATGGTCAGCAATCGTTGTATGTTTCGTAACTATCGAACCGGCACCGGTTTTTGCGCCTTTTCCAACGACAACAGGCGAGACCAAAACCGTATCACAACCGATAAAAGCATTGTCTTTAATGACAGAAACGTTCTTTTGATTATTGTCGAAGTTGGCCGTAACAGAGCCGGCGCCGATATTGGCGCTTTTTCCAACGCGGGTGTCTCCGATATAACCGAAATGTTTTGCCCAGGTCTTAGACGAGATTTTCGAACGGACAATTTCAAGAAAATTACCCACAACGACATCGTCTTCCAGGCGGGTCGCCTCCCGCAGGCGTATAAAAGGCCCAACGGAACAGCGTTTACCGATTATAACATTCTTTTCTGTTACTGTAAAGGGATAAATTACCGTATCTTGACCTATTTTAGTGCCATATGTGATAAAGGCGGTATCCGGGTCAATGATAGTGACCCCTTCCAGCATAAGCTTTTCGTTGATGCGCTTCTGAATAATTTTCGCTGCCTGAGCAAGTTCAACCCGGGAATTGATTCCCAACGCTTCTCCTATATCTGCGATGGCAACAGCATCAACCAATTCTCCCGATGCAGAAAGTATCTTTATGGTATCGGTCAGGTAATACTCCTTTTTGGCATTGTTAGGCCTGACCTTTGCAAGCGCTTTAAAGAGCTTATCTTTATCATAACAAACAATACCGGTATTAATCTCTTTTATCAGCTTTTGAGCGTCATTAGCGTCTTTTGCTTCAGTGATCCCGCAAACCCCCGCATAACGGTCGCGAACGATCCTCCCGTAACTGGCGGGATCCTCCAACTGAGCGGAAAGCAATGTGGCGGCAACTCCGCTTTTTACATGGGAATCCAAGAGTTTCTTAACCGTTTCAACTTTGAGTAACGGACAATCGCCGTACAGGATAAGCACCGTCCCCTTGAAACCGGCAAGCGCCCTCTGAGCCTGTTTTACCGCATCAGCGGTGCCGATGAGTTTTTTTTGCACCACTACGGTCACATCCCGGGGAACGATCTTTCGCACTTCTTCATGCTTATACCCCAAAACAGCAACTGTACGCGCCGGCTTTAACTGTTTAACCAGATCAAGGACATACGCTAACACCGGCCTACCGCAAATAGGATGCAATACTTTCGGCATCTCGGATTTCATCCGGGTGCTTTTTCCCGCCGCAAGAATAACGATCGCTAATTTTTTGTTCATAGATACGCGCCTTTTCTGCTTATGTGAATCTACACCTCATAGAAAAAATCGCATAGAGCACAGCCTGCAAAAACTCAACCCCATGAGCTACCAGCTTTTGACCTATTAACTATATTGGGACGTATGGATTCCGGCCCAAACTGCGGGCCTAGAACCAGTCGTCGTCACGCTTTGCGTGACTCCTCCCCATAGGGGCTTTGCCCCTCTGGCGCTCCTCCTTACCCCTTTATCGGTAAGTCGTCGCTGTCACCCCAAAAACGTGGGGACTATCTCCCCACACCCCTTTGGTTCTCATCCAATCAACAAATTATATTGGGACGTATGGATTCGAACCATAATAGCGAGACCCAAATTCTCGTGTCCTACCATTGGACGACGTCCCAGTAAACTAATCTTCAAAAAAGCACCATTGTCCCGCATATAAACCGTATAGAGCGCGAGCGGGATTTCGCCAAGCACACCGAACAACCGGCTCAAGACGACGTCCCAGTAATGAAGTTCAAAAACTATCGTAGCCGATAGTCAATAGACTATAGTCTATAGTATAAATTTAGAAACTATGCTTCGTAAAGCGAACCTTATCAGGCACATCAAAAACCGCTTCAAAACTCGCGAACAAAACTATCGTGCTCAATAGCTCATAGCTAATTACTAAAAACCTAAATAACAAAGACATTAACTATCGTCCATTGGCCATAGACCATAGACGGTCGAATACGACCACTACTCCATATCATGATCAGCGCGAGCGCCTTGCGGTCCTTTTGCGCGCTCCACCGCATACATATCCAACACCCGCTTCTGAAGACTATCCCTAAAAGACTGCGTAATAGGATGCGCGATATCTTTATGCTCTGCTTGCGCGCTGGCAACAGCCTCTTCACCGACCGGTCGCGGCGGTACAGGCAACGTAGCAGCGCACTGATTACAAAACTTACTTCTGACCTCATTTTTAAAAGAACATTTCGGGCACGGCTGCTTAGCTTTACGCGACGGCATCGCGATAAATAAACCGCTTGTGCCTTCAATAACCTTTATGTTGCGGACCACAAAGGCATTATCGAATGTTACCGTTGCATAAGCCTTGAGTTTTTTATCAGGAGAATCCTTAAGAAAAACCCTGACCTCGGTAATATCCATACGCTGTCCTCCTCGATAGCCCCCCGGCCTCGTAGATGAAGAAGCTCCGCGCTAGAAAGAACGCGCGGCAAAAACAGTCCACTTCTTTTCTTTAATAAGCTTTCGGCTTAAAAGAAGTGCCTCTTTTTGAGATGCAGTGATCCCAAAGACAGTCGGACCGCTTCCCGACATAAGAACCATTGTAAGACCCATGCGTAGCAAACGGTCTTTTATGATCTGAATTTCAGGGTATAGCGGGACAGCAACCCGCTCAAGACTATTATACAAACACCTTTGTATGGATTCAGGTTTATTTTTTCGTAAAGCAGAAAGTATTAGTGTAGCATTGCCTTGAGACCTTGTCAACGTTCTCCTGGAACCGACAAGAAGATCCCACCGCTTATATATTTTCGGGGTCGGAACGCAAAAAGCGGGGGTAACAATAACATGCCACAAAACCTTTTTTCGCAGTGCATGCTGCGGCTCAACCCGATCACCAATCCCCCTCACGCGCGCAAAACGGCAATTGTACAAGAAAAACGGAACATCTGCACCGATCTTCTTCCCTAGGGTTGCCAAGGTTTTTGCCGAAAGCCGCAATTTCCAGAGCCGATTCAGCCCCATAAGAACAGTTGCTGCATTGCTCGAGCCTCCTCCCATCCCCGCGCCAACAGGAATATTCTTTTGAATATCAATGCACGCCCCGTAAGACACATGGCACGTTTCTTGCAAAAGACGTGCGGCTCGAATCGCAAGATTTGACCCGTCAACAGGGATACAAGAGGAATTTGTCGTAAGAGTTATTGCGCTATCGGAAGTCCTATATAAACGGATCGTATCAAAAATACTGATCCGTTCAAAAACGCTGTCAAGATCATGATACGCATCCGGGCGTTTATTAAGGACATACAAGCAGAGATTGATTTTTGCGTAAGACCGAAGGATCACGTGTGCACCACTTATCCCAAAACGGTTACCGCAGCTTTTGCAATATCATCGGCAGTAAGATGATACTCTTTCAAAAGTTCAGCGGGCTCTCCTGATTGGCCATATCTGCCTTTAACCCCTAAACTTAAAACCCTTTTCGGACACTGTTCGGCAAGAACTTCATGAATGGCAGACGCCAATCCTCCGATAACCGTATGCTCTTCAGCGACGACGAACCCCTTGGTTTCACGCGCAGCCGCAAGAATAGTTTCAACATCAAGCGGACGAATGGTATGCATATTGATAACGCGGGCCTTAATCCCTTGCGCAGCAAGAGCCTGAGCGGCATTAAGCGCTTCCAGCACCATAATGCCGCACGCAAAAATCGTTACATCATTTCCCGGTGTCAGTACCTGCGCTTTCCCGAAAACAAACGGTCCTTTTTGTTCAATGGTAGGGATCTTAGGTCTTCCCAGACGGATATAAAAAGGCCCTTTGGTATTGGCAGCAACCGCAACTGCTTCACGAGTCTGCGGACCGTCACAAGGGACGATGATATTAATATTCGGTATAACGCGCATGAGCGTAACGTCTTCCAACGCTTGGTGGCTTGCGCCATCAGGCCCTACGCTGACACCCGCATGTGTAGCCACGATCTTAACATTAAGATTATTGTAACAAACGCTGTTGCGCAGCTGGTCCCAGGCGCGGCCGCTGGCAAATATCGCGAACGTAGATAAAAATACGGTTTTCCCGCAGCTTGCCAAACCGGCCGCAGTTGCCATCATGTTCTGTTCGGCAACTCCGAAGTTAAAGAACCTCTCGGGAAATGCCTTGGCAAATATACTTGTCTTCGTCGAACTGGAAAGATCCGCGTCCAAAACAACGATATCCTTGTTCGTTTTTCCCAGCTCTGCCAGTGTTTTTCCGTATTCTTCTCGTTGAAATAATTGTTCAGTCATATAATGGTCGATGGTCTATAGTCTATGGTCAATAGACAAAGGTCATGCTAATTCCTTCAAAGCTTTTTCGGTCTCTTCTTTTGTTGGAGCCCTGCCATGGAACTCACAGGTATTCTCCATGAAAGAAACACCTTTTCCTTTAATAGTCTTTGCGATAATAATCGAAGGCTTGCCCTTCACCGTCTTGGCCTCTTCATAGGCAGCAAGGATCTGCTGCATATTATGCCCGTCAATCTCAATCGTATGCCAACCGAATGCTTTCCATTTTTCCGCCATCGGCTCAAGGTTCATAACATCGCACGTCCTGCCGTCGATCTGAAAACCGTTATAATCAAGGATCGCGCACACGTTATCACAAGCGAATTGCCGCGCCGACATCGCTGCTTCCCAAATATTGCCTTCCTGTATCTCCCCATCGCCCATAAGCACATAAACGCGGTAATCTTTTTTATCGATGCGCGCGGCAAGGCTCATCCCCACCGCAATAGAAAGGCCTTGGCCAAGAGAACCCGATGCGACTTCAACGCCGGGAGTCCGTCGATCAGGGTGCCCCTGAAGCATCGACCCCTTCTTTCGCAAAGTCATAAGCTTGTCTTTCGGAAAAAAACCCCGCTCAGCCAAAACCGCATATAAAAGAGGCGCGCAATGGCCTTTTGAAAGATGGAACCTGTCCCTATCAGGCCACAAGGGCTCTGCGGGCCTGTTGCGAATGACTTCGAAGAAAAGCGCGGTGATCAAATCCGTTGCGGAAAGACTTCCTCCCGGATGACCGCTGCCTGCGCACGCGACCATTTCAACGATAGTGCGCCGCAGTGACCGTGCCTGAGCCTCCAATGCCTGTATTGTTTTATCTGGATATTTCATGGATCTATTCAAGCTCTTTTAATTTACTGACCAATGCGTCCTGTGCCGGATCAAGCTGTAACGATCTCTTCCAGCTGTCCTTTGCTCTCACCAGATCGCCTGACGTAAAATACGCTTCCCCTAAATGATTGAAAACGACCGGATCGTTAATCAGGATACTTGCGCGCTCAAGATACTTAAGAGCCTCCGCAACTCGTCCCTTTTTAAAATAAAACCAACCTAAACTGTCAAGATACGCGCCGTTATCGGGTTGCAGGGACAACGCCTTCGTAATAAGAGTCTCTGCCGCCTCAAGATTACGGTTATCCTCTACATACATGTATCCCAGATAATTCAACGCTTCCGAATAATCCGGCTTTAATTCAATAGCCTTTTTGAGTTCCAACTCGGCAAGAGAACGCTTCTTCTGTAGATCAAGGATAGAACCTAAATAAAACCGAGCTTGCGCATCCGCCGGAGCCAATTCAATAATAAAACGATACGTCTTTTCAGCGTCAACGAGTTTCTTTTGCTGCATATATACAACGCCCAGCGTCTTATAAATATCGACGTTCGAAGGCTCAAGCAACGCGGCATTCTGCAGCGCAATCTCGTATTCGCGGTTTGCCTCCGCAGTTTTATTCTGTGCCGAATACAAAAGAGCAAGTATCGCATGCGGCTCGACCGCTGCAGGATCAAAACCGGCGGCAAGCTTTAATTCGTCGATAGCTTTGGCTAACTCGTTATTCTTGATATACGTTGCGCCAAGGCTAATATGGATAACCGAATTCTCAAAATCGGATTTTAAGGCCGCAGTGAATTCAGGGACGGCTTTGTCGAATTGACCGAGCCGATCATACATCAGGCCTAAAATGTAGTGGCTTAAAGCCCGGGAGGTCTTTTTATCCGAAGCACACGCTTGACGCGGAATGCCCGCGCATAAAACGGCGCACAAAAAAAACACCCCGCCAAGCTTGGTTAGCGAATAGCCCATACTGCGACCAAAAAAGGAACCTGGACGTTGATTACGCCCAGGCTCGCTTCTTCACGTGACGAAGACGACGACGAAGCTTCTTCCTCTTGTGAGTCTTAATTTTTTGTTTCTTTCTTTTCCTACCGCACGGCATTGTATTGCCTCCTAGTAAATAACCTTATTAAGCGGATACTCGATAATTCCCTCTGCCCCTGCTGACTTTAAACGGGGGATCAGTGTTTTTACAACGCGCTCATCAATGATCGTTTCGATCGCGCACCATCCGTCGTCGGAGAGCGCTGAAATCGTCGGTTTCTTCAAAGCCGGCAGAGCCGCGATAACTTTATCGATGTCTTTCTTCTTGCAATTCATCTTCAAGCCGACCTTTGCTTCGGCAGCGATAGCGCCATGCAACAGCATAGCGATCTGCTCCATCTTCTCTTTTTTCCAGGTATTCTTATACGCAGACGTATTTGCGATAAACTGCGTGGTTGATTCGCATAACGTGTCGATGATCGCAAGCTTATTGGCACGCAAACTTCTGCCTGTTTCAGTCAATTCGACGATCGCGTCGACCAAGCCGGAATTCACTTTCACCTCGGTTGCCCCCCAGCTAAATTCGACGTCAACGTTCACTTTATGTTTTTTAAAATATTCTTTCGTAACGCCTACCAATTCGGTCGCAACGCGCTTGCCTTCAAGATCTTTAGGAGACTTCATGCCGCTTGCCTCAGGAACCGCTAAGACCCAGCGAACTTTATTCATCGTCGCTTTTGAATATTCAAGTTCGCTCACGCGGACCACATCAGACTTATTCTCCATGACCCAATCGTTTCCGGTAATCCCGCAATCAAGAGCGCCGTCAGCAACATAGCGCGACATTTCCTGCGCGCGCAATAAAACCGCTTCGATCTCCGGGTCATCAATACTCGGAAAATACGACCGTTCCGAAGGCAATGAAACATGAAATCCCGCCTTACGGAACATCTTAAATGTTGATTCCTGCAAACTTCCCTTCGGAAGCCCTAATTTTAATAGTGTATTTTTCATGGATATTCCTTATGCGACTTACGCGTACGTTGACTTTCATGCACGCGGGTTCTTATTATAGCGGGGTTGTTCTCCTTTGTAAAGAAGAAAAAAGCGGGTTTTCGGTTAACGGTTTACGATGAGCGGGCCCCTATCAATCGCTAGCCGAACACCGCACACCGAACACCGAAGGACGAAACCATTTGCACAACCATGCGTTTTTACATATAATAAAGCATCGTTTTAGAAATAACCTTCGGAACCGAAAAAGGAGTTTTTATGCTTAAGAAATTACGCCACAAAAAAACGAGGAAGAAAGTACTCATTACTCTGGCTGCCTTTATTATACCCGCTTTTACGTTTTGGGGTGCGAGTTCGGCAATACGCTCATCACAGGAGAATATTGCCGGTAAGATATTCGGGAAAACCATCACTCTCCTGGAATATAAAGACGCCTATGAAGGGGTAAAGAACCTGGCGATCATGCAATTCGGAGACAGCTATCCTGAAATGCAAAAACGCCTCAACATAGAGGCCCAGGCCTGGGAACGCCTCCTTCTTCTCCATGAAGCACAACGCCGAGGCATCCGGGCAACCGATACCGAAGTCGCAAACGCTATCTCAAATTATGATTTTTTCAAAGATAAGAACAACCTCTTTAACGAACGCTCATATAATGAGATGCTTAAATATGTTTTTCGCACAAAACCACGCGATTTTGAAGAGCAAGTCCGCAGAAATGTCATCATCGCAAAGCTTTTCGATCAGGTAACCAAAGAGATTGCGGTAACCGATAGAGACGTCGAGCTTGAATATAAAAAAGTAAACGAAGAGGTCAGCCTCACTTACGCAGCAGGGCTTATTGCAGACTTCAGCGCAAACGTAAGCCCGACGAACGAAGCGTTAAAAGCATATTATACGGCTAACGCGCTTCAGTTCAGGCTTCCCCTTTCCTTCAATATGGACTATGTCAGTATTCCCGGCGAAGGGAAGAATGAACAGGCAATGCAGGAATATTTAAAAAGCATTATGAACCGGCTCAAAAGAAATGAACCGTTCGAAACGGTTGCCAAAGATATGGGTAGCCAGATCAAAGAGACCGGTTTTTTTGCCGAAACGGACCCGATCCCCGGGATAGGCTGGTCGCCCCAAGTCTCTATTATGATCTTTAAAGCAAAGCAAGGGGATTATGTAACCCCTATTTACGCCGATAAAATGTACTATATCTTTAAGCTCAAAGAACGCAAGGAACCGTCGATCCCGGAATTCTCCGCCATCGAAGACAAAGTAAAAGATGCGTATAAGAAAGAAAAGGCGATGGAAATAGCTAAAAGCAAAACCGACGCCTGTCTGGCAAAGCTTAAAGAAGACTACGCCGCGAACCCGAAATCAGTCAATATCGAAGCTGCCGCAAAGCAATTCGGACTCAAAAGCGGCCAGACACAA
>CAZJJL010000018.1:0-2015 GCA_964546325.1 uncultured Planctomycetales bacterium
TAATACCGGGAGATCAAAACATCTACTACGCCTCAAACGATCCGAATCTCCTTCCTGTAAACCCGGAAGAAATATCACACAGGATCTCTGCCCGAGGGATCAAAACTAAAACACTGGTACCGGCATATGTGGACTTTCTCCTAGGCAAACAGAACGATCGCCTGAAGGAATCCCTGAGCGGCATCGCAGCACCTATAAACTTCGATAGCAGGCCGATCGCCGTTCTGCAAACGCTTACACTTTGGAATAAACAATATTCCCGTACTCTTACGCAATGCTTACGCAATGCTGCCTCCATAACGCTCCTGCACATCGTTTTTTTAATCCTATTCCTGGCTGTTTGCGCGTTCATAATTATCAGACGTTACCCGAGATTCGCCATCGCACATTCTATCGCGGGAACAGGCTTTTTCGCTATGCTTATCAACATCATACTCTTATTCTGCTTTCAGATCACGTATGGATGCCTCTATACCTCGATCGCGATCCTTTCAACAGCCTTCATGACCGGAACCGCGCTAGCCAGCATTTTTATGACAAACAAACTCACTACCCTCAAGAACCCCGCGCGCGTATTTACGCATATTGAGCTTGTTATCGCACTATTTACCGTCTTTACCGGCTTTTCGCTGCGCTATTCACTTCAAAATCTCTCCGAACCAACCGCATACTTCGTACTGCTCTTAGCAGTTTCGGGAGCGCTCATGGGGATTGAATTTCCGCTGGCGGTATCCTTATATTACAAGAATAACGCCGGTATTGCGCGAACGTCGGGAATATTGTATGCCTCTGATCTCGCGGGAGGATGGATAGCCGGCATCTTTGGAAGCATCATACTGATCCCCGTACTCGGCATCTTTAATACCTGCATTGTGATCGCATTCCTAAAACTTACCAATTATGCGCTCATACAAGCGGCAAAACCCCGGCTTTAACGTATAAAAACCTTTGACAAAGCTTGCGTTTTCCGATATATTAATGCTTTCATAATTCATTAAGGGGGACAAACCATGGCAAAATTAACCGTAAAAGATATCGATCTCAAGGGCAAAACGATCCTTATGCGCGCTGATTTCAACGTGCCTCAGGATGAAACATTGACCATTACGGATGACAATCGTATCAGAGCGACCCTTCCTACGATTGAATATATCCTCAAAAAAGGCGCGCAAAAGCTCATTCTCATGAGCCATTTAGGAAGACCTGACGGTAAAGCAGTGGCAAAATACAGCCTGAAGCCGGTTGCGGTAAGACTAGAGAAGCTTTTGGGTGAAAAAGTTGCGTTTATTCCCGAATGCGTGGGAGATTCAGTCAAAAAAGAGGTCGCGGCCGCAAAAGAACGGGTTATCCTTCTTGAAAATCTTCGCTATCACGCGGAAGAAGAGGCAAACGACGCGACATTCGCAAAACAGCTTGCTTCTCTAGGGGAAATATTCGTCAATGACGCTTTTGGCACTGCGCATCGAGCGCACGCCTCAACCGAAGGGGTAACACACTACCTACAGTCTGCAGCAGGATTCCTTCTGGAGAAAGAGATCGAATACCTTGGTAATGCCGTTGAGAATCCCCAAAGACCTTTTATGGTGATCCTGGGAGGCGCCAAAGTATCCGATAAGATCAAATTGATCGATAATGTGCTCCCTAAATGCGAAACGATCATTATCGGCGGCGGCATGGCATATACATTCCTTAAAGCGCAAGGGAAATCGATCGGTAAATCAAAGTTGGAAGCGGAACGCCTTGAATTGGCAAAATCACTCCTTGAAAAAGCAAAACCCATGAACAAGACTATACTGCTCCCCATCGATAACGTTGTCGTCGATACCATTGCGGCTGATGCGACAGCAGAGATCGTAGGAGACTCTATCCCCGATGGCAAAATTGCCGTTGATATCGGACCTAAAACCGTGAAACTATTCTGCGATACGCTGGCAAAAGCCAAAACGATCGTTTGGAACGGGCCTTTAGGGATCTTTGAGATGGACGCTTTCGCAAAAGGCACCCATGATGTCATG
>CAZJJL010000018.1:2090-7787 GCA_964546325.1 uncultured Planctomycetales bacterium
CGATCATCGGTGGCGGAGATACCGCCGCAGCAGTGGCAAAATTCAAACTTGAAAACGTTATGACGCATATTTCCACCGGCGGCGGCGCAAGCCTGGAGTACTTGGAAGGCAAAACCCTGCCTGGTATCGCTGCGTTAACCGATAAGAAATAACGTCTTATAAACCGACGCTTTAAACGATACATACGGAGAGTACATGAGAAAATTCGTGATCGCGGGAAATTGGAAAATGTATAAAACCATCGGAGAAGCTATCGAGCTTACCAACGGCCTTACCCGAGAACTTGTTGACGTAAACGGGATAGATATTATCGTCTGCCCGCCTTTTACCGCACTCACGGAAACGGCTGAGGTACTTACGGAATCAAATATCGCGCTCGGCGCGCAAAATTGCCATTTTGAAGAAGAGGGAGCGTTCACCGGGGAAGTCTCTTGTACCATGATCAAAGATACCGGAGCAACGTACGTTATTATAGGCCACTCTGAACGAAGACAATATTTTGGGGAAACCAATGACACTGTTAATAAAAAAATACGGGCTGCGCTCAAACACGGGCTGACTCCCATCGTCTGCGTAGGAGAAACCTTGAAGGAACGCGAATCGAACCTGACCTTTACGGTGCTTACCGACCATGTAGAGAACGGCCTCAAAGGACTTTCCCAAGAAGAAGCGCGCACCGTTATTCTGGCTTATGAGCCGGTTTGGGCGATCGGCACCGGAAAAACCGCGACACCGCAACAGGCGCAGGAAGCCCATAAATTCATCAGGGATCTGTTAGTCAAAATGTTCAACAAAGAAACTGCGGAAACAATACGTATCCAATACGGCGGAAGCGTAAAACCCGATAACACCAGCGAATTGATGAAGCAGCCCGATATCGACGGTGCGCTTGTCGGAGGCGCGAGCCTTAAAATTGACTCTTTTTCGCAGATCGTCAAGAAAGCGAGTGAAGTAAAAAAATGAGCGCATTTTTCATCGCAATACACGTTATCGCCTGCGTTTTACTTATCCTGATTATTTTGATCCAACAGGGAAAAGGAGGCGGTCTGGTACAGTCATTATCAAACGTCGAGAACATGTTCGGCACAAAAACAAGCGCCTTTCTCACCAAAGCAACAAGCATCCTTGCGATCGTATTTTTCATCACCTGTTTAAGCTTGGCTCTTTTATCCGCGCAAAAAAGCCATTCGCTCATGAAAGGATATAAAGGAAAGGTTGCTCCCGCTGACGCAAAAACCACTGCGGGCGAACAGGCTAAGACCTCGCAAGAGACAACTGCCAAAGAAACTACGCAAGCTCTTCCTGACGAACAAACGGCGCAAACCCAGAAAACAACGACCCCTGAAGAAACTGCAAAACCTAATGCAAATAAAACCGGAAAATAATCTTTCCTGTTTTGCGCATAGATTCATCTTCAAAAAGCTACCGGCCATTACGGTAGCTTTTTTCTTTTCCTTCATATTACCGGCGCACGCACAGGAAACCGGGGACGCTTTTGTAACCGGATCGATATCTGATGCGCGAACACTCCTGCCAATGCTTGCCTCAGACTCGGCATCCGCAGAAATATGCGGTATGCTTTTTAACGGCCTGGTAAAATACGATAAGGATATTATCCTGACCGGTGACCTTGCGGAGAGCTGGGAAATTCAAAACGGCGGACAGACCATAATCTTCCATCTCAGAAAAGATGTGCGGTGGCACGATGGCCAGCCTTTTACCGCCGATGACGTGGAATTTACGTACCAAAAGCTTATTGACCCGGCTGTTCCTACCGCGTATGGCGGCGATTTTGAACGCATCGACCGTCTTTTAGTCCTAGACCCTTACACGGTTAAAGTCACCTATAAAGAACCGTTCGCTCCGGCTCTTTCCAGCTGGGGCATGGCGATCATCCCCAAACACATCCTGGAAAAACAGAATCTGAGTACTGCGGAATTCGCCCGCCACCCGATCGGCACAGGTCCCTATCAATTCGGATCATGGACTACGCAGGAAAAGATCGAGCTTACGGCAAACCCGTCTTATTTTGAAAAACGTCCCTACATCGATAGGTATATTCAACGGGTCATTCCTGATGACGCCACTATCTTTTTGGAATTACAAACACAGGGGCTGGACTCGGCAGGATTAACCCCTTTGCAATTCAGCCGGCAAACAGATACGCCTGTCTTTGTCGAGCACTATCAGAAATACCAGCTCCCCAGTTTCTCCTATATCTATCTTGGATATAACCTCCAAAGCCCTTTTTTCAACGACATCCGAGTCAGACAGGCCTTGAATTTGGCAGTCGATAAAGACGAACTCATCAAGATCCTGCGGTTAGGATACGGCAGGCAAACAACCGGCCCTTTTATACCTGACTCGTGGGCATATAATGCTGACGTTAAACCTGCCCCCTTTGACCCCGAACGCGCAAAAGCATTACTTCTCGAGGCAGGATGGAGCGATTACAATTCGGACAAATGGCTTGAGAAGGACGGGCTTAAATTTGAATTCACGATCACCACGAATCAGGGGAATCAGGAGCGGATCGACGCAGCGCAGATCATCCAAAGGAGATTAAAAGAGATCGGTATTAAAGTCCGCATCAAAGTCCTTGAGTGGAGCGTTTTCATCGATCAATGCATCAATAAAAAGAATTTTGACGCGGTACTCTTAGGATGGTCACTCCCCAGAGAACCGGACAACTTCGACATCTGGCACTCCTCCAAAACGAAAGAAGGGGAGTTCAACTTCATCGGATATAAAAATACGGAGGTCGATTATCTTCTGGAACAAGCGCGCAGCACTTTTGACATTACAAAACGCGCGGAATATTATCATAGGATCCATGAAATCATTTACGAAGAACAACCCTATATGTTCCTCTTTGTTCCCGAGAGCCTGTCGGTACTTCATAAGCGGTTCCGCGGGGTAAAACCTGCCCCCATCGGGATCGGATATAATTTCATAGACTGGTGGGTTCCCAAAAAAGAGCAGCGCTATAATCGACCGATACTTCAACAATAATACGTAGAAAGCGGTACGGGTCATAAGTCACAAGCGCACAAGACACAAGATTGAGTTCCGCCAGAGGCGGATGCTTCGTTTAGATTCTTCAGTCGCTTGAAACAAGAAACAGGCTCCTTCAGAATGACGGATAAAAATACTGTCATTCTGAGGCCTCGAAGAGGCCGAAGAATCTGTTTTTACTTGTGACGTTGTGACTTGTGACCTTGTAACCCGTGGATTATCTATCAAAATGTTTTCCTACATCCTTCGAAGATTACTGGGACTTATTCCACTCCTATTCGGAATCACCATTTTAAGTTTTTTCATTATTCATCTTGCTCCCGGCAGACCCACGTCGATCGACCAATCCATGAATCCGCGCGTTTCGCCAGAGATACAAGCGCGCCTGGTAAAACTCTATGACCTTGATAAACCGATCCCTCTTCAATACATACACTGGCTGAAACGGCTCATCAAACTTGATTTCGGCAGATCGTTCATTGATAACAGGCCGGTAGCAGAGAAGATACTTGAACGTATCCCCATCACACTGGCTATCAACGTCCTCGCGTTCAAAATAATACTCTCGCTCGGTATTCCGTTAGGCATTGCAAGCGCCCTTAGGGCTAACGGATTATTTGACAAAACAACGACATTCTTTGTTTTTTTATGTTTTGCCATGCCGACATTCTGGTTAGCGCTGATCCTTATGAACGTATTCTCCCTGCAACTCGGCTGGCTTCCCGTATCCGGGATAAAATCAATCGACTTTGAATATTTCACTCCGATCCATAAGGTCATCGACATAGGAAGACACCTTATCCTTCCGGTCTTTGTCTCAAGCATCGCCGGACTTGCCGGAATATCACGCTATATGCGTTCCACCATGCTCGAAACGCTCCAACAGCCGTATATTGCCGCTGCGCGCGCCAAAGGTTTACCCGAACATATCGTTCTCTATAAGCATGCCTTACGCAATGCCGTTTTGCCTATTGTGACCATCATGGGGCTTTCTATTCCCGGCCTTTTAGGAGGAAGCGTCATTTTCGAATCCATTTTTTCCATACCCGGCATTGGCCGGTTATTCTTTGAAGCAGTCATGTCGCGCGATTATCCTTTGATCATGGCAGAAATAGTATTAACGGCGCTTTTAACTTTGATCGGAAACCTGATCGCGGATATCAGTTATGCCTGCGTGGATCCGCGCATACGGTATCAGAAAAAATGATGAATAAAACTCTCTTTTCGGGGATCATAATACTTTCGATTATCGGGATTGCGGCGCTTTGCGCGCCCATCCTCAGCCCGCATGATCCGTCTAACATTGATAGTGAGCACATCCTTATAGGCCCAGGCCCCGGACATCCGCTCGGCACCGATGGTTTAGGACGCGATCTCCTCAGCCGTTTATTATACGGAGCGCGAATATCTCTGACGGTAGGGCTCATTGCAATCGGAATTTCTACGATCCTGGGCATTACCCTTGGTTCCCTGGCCGGATACTACGGAGGATTTCTCGATACCTGCATTATGAGGTTCGTCGATATCATGCTTTGTTTTCCTACCTTTTTCCTTATTTTAGCGGTCGTCGCTGTCCTGGATCCGTCATTATTCAACATTATGGCCATCATAGGGCTCACGAGCTGGATGGGCACTGCCCGGCTGGTGCGAGGAGAGATCCTTTCGCTCAAAGAGCGTGAATTCATTCAATCAGCAGTCGCTATCGGAGCTTCGCCGGGTAGAATCATCATCAGACATTTGATCCCGAACGCAACAGGGCCTGTACTGGTAAACGCAACCCTCGGCATCGCATCGGCTATCCTGATCGAATCAAGTCTCAGCTTTTTAGGCCTTGGAGTTCAACCGCCGACACCAAGCTGGGGAAACATCCTTATTGAATCAAAATCAACGATGGCCGTAGCATGGTGGATCACGCTATTCCCGGGGCTGGCTATCTTAACGACCATTATGGCTTTTAATCTTTTAGCTGAAGGACTCAAGAAAATCATTTGACGATGGCAGACATAGTGCGCATACAGAATTTAACGATCACGTTTGCTCTCGGCACGCATTCTTTTCGGGCCGTTGATTCCCTCAACCTGAATATTGCGGAAGGACTCACCACGGTTATGGCCGGCGAGTCGGGTTCCGGAAAAAGCATCACATGTCTAGCTATTACCCAACTGACACCGGATAACGCCGTTGTCAGCCCTGAATCGCGCATTATTTTTGAGGACAAAGACCTGCTCAAACTCAACCGCACTGACCTTATCCCTATCAGGGGAAGCAAAATCTCATATGTCTTCCAAGAACCATCCAGTTATCTCAACCCGGTCTTAAGTATCGGCGATCAGATCACCGAAACAGTCATGCTCCATCAAGGTATCGCGCAAAAAAAAGCGAGAGAAGAAGCCGCACAACTTCTTTCGTTGGTTCGGATACAAGACCCCCCGCGTATCATGCAAAGCTATCCGCACCAACTTTCGGGAGGCATGAATCAAAGAGCTTTCCTGGCCATGAGCCTTGCGTGTAAACCAAAACTTCTCATCGCGGATGAGCCGACAACAGCGCTTGACGTTACGACGGAAGCGGCGATATTAACGCTCCTTATGGAATTGAAAAGAACCCTCGGTTTTACGCTCTTATTCATAACACACAATCTTTCGATCGCCGCGCGTATTGCCGACCGCATCTGCATTATGC
>CAZJJL010000018.1:7797-18593 GCA_964546325.1 uncultured Planctomycetales bacterium
GGTAAAGTCGTTGAAGAAGATACGGCCGATGCAATCCTTACCCATCCGTTCCACGCGCACACAAAAGAATTGATGCGCGCTTATAAAACGATAGGTTCGCTATGATTGTCCGATTAGATTCGATATCGAAAGATTTCTCCGTTGAAAAAAATATCTTCGTAACGGATACACGGCATACTCACGCGCTTTCAAATATCAGCCTGACGATACCCGAATTCAAAACTACAGGATTAGTGGGAGAATCGGGATCAGGAAAGACAACACTCGCAAAGATCATACTCGGCCTGATAGCTCCGACAAAAGGCAGCGTAACCTTTGGTCACCTTATAACAAATATCAGAAAAGACGTCCAAATTGTTTTTCAGAATCCCTACAATAGTTTAGATCCTCGAATGAGGATCAAAGACACCCTTTTTGAACCGCTGATCATCCACAAGATCGTGCCTCCTGAGAACCGCCTCAAACGGGCTATTGATCTTCTGGAAATGGTTGGCCTCGACAAAAATGCGTTGCAACGGCTGCCCAAAGAATTCTCCGGAGGACAAAGACAGAGGATCGCCATAGCCCGCGCACTGGCAACGGAACCACGTATGCTTATTCTTGACGAACCGATATCGTCACTTGATCTAACCATTCAAACGCAAATACTGGATCTTTTTATACGCCTCAAGAACAGCCTCAACCTTACCTATTTATTTATCAGCCATAATCTTGCCGTTATTAAATATATAGCGGATTCTGTAGTGATCTTGCATGGGGGGAAAATAGTGGAAGAAGGGCCTAAAAACCAAATATTCTCCGAACCAAAGGATCCTTATACGAAAGAACTTCTCACGGCGGCAAGAACAGTAGCTCAATAGATAAATTATTGTAATTTAATGGGTTACGGTATAATTTCGGCTATTTTATGTCTTGAAGCAGGCTACAAAATGAGGTATACTTTAAGTACAGAGTATTATTGCCAACTAACCTCATAAAAGGGGGATGTGGTGTTTTTGTCAATTCGTCGCATAGTCAAGAACCGCAATACTAAGGCAATGACTCTCTATGAGCTGCTATTATCAGTACTCTTAGTTTCAGTGTCTCTCGGAGGACTTTTAAGCAGCATGTTAGCGGCTGTTACGCTGATCAACTTAGCAAAGAGTCAACCAGTCGCCATACAAGACCTGCGCAATATGAGCCAACGCATCCGCTCAACCGCCTTTGAGAATATCCCCTCGTCATTTCCCGATTTCGCAAGAGGACAAACCGGTTGCCTTGATGGCCCCACAAACAACAGGTATACAACCGTTGTTGGAGGGTACTCCCTCAACAACGAACACATAAGCGTTTCGTATCGTTGTTACAACCCCCTTACCAGAGCAATTCAAAGCTGTAATACGTTTGCGGGAGGAGTATCTGACCCTGTCGAACTTAACATAAATATTTCCTGGGAAGAAAAATCGGGGAGAACGTATACAATGGGAATTTCAACCTACAAAACGAGGTAACGCAATGAAACGGGGATTTACGCTTATAGAAGTTCTGGTAGCCAGCTCCATATTCGTAGTTGTCCTCGGCATGATTTATTCTTCCTACCGAGCGGGTCTGGACTTGTGGGAAAACGCCGAAAGCACCACTGATCTGGAATCACAAGCGCGCCAAGCAATGACATTCATGGTATCGGAACTGCGCAATGCCACACGCACGTCCACACAAAATCCTTCCCCTAATGCGAACATAACGTCGGGACCGAACCTTAAACAGATCGACTTTGTCCTTCCCGAAGATGCCAACGGCGACGGATACATTACCGATTCAAACGGAGCTATCGAATGGGACACCAATACCCATATCCAGTATAAATTCATACCGGGACAGCACTATTTACGGCGTCAAGAACCCGGGCAACAACGCGTCTTGGCCTATAACGTTTCGGACGTTCAATTTTTCGATATTACTTCCGATGCGACTCTTGCATTGAACGAAATAAAGATCGTTTTAACATTGTCAAAAACGACGCCGCGGGGACATACCCTGACCTTTACCTTAACATCGGTCGTTAAATTGCGAAATTAAAAGAGGCTACCATGAACAAAAAAGGACAAGCACTCATACTCGCGTATACGATCATCACCGTGTTCATCATCATTGTCTCGGCGTTGGTTTCATCATCGCTTACGCAAAAGAACGCCGCTTTGCGCAATAAGTATCTTAACGACGCGTTTTATCTCTCCGAAGGAGCCATTGAATACGCCATAGCGAATTTCACCAACTCTATCGCAAACTATATTATTGCAACAAATATTTCATCTTATAGCGTGAATACGACATTCACGACCTTTGGATCTGCCAATGTAACGATACAAGTCGACTTCACCAGTTTGCAGCAGAATGACACGACGGTCACCGAAGGCGCCACCTACATTAAAACCCGTAATCACCTGATCAACGCAACCGCGATCCATCCGCAAGATCCCAGCATCACCGTAACGATACATCAAATCATCGCCCGCAGGCTCATCCCGACCTTTCAACATGCGGTTTTCTATAATGACGACCTTGAAGTCCTGCCCGGCGCAAATATGAATTTAAGCGGCCGCATTCACTGTAACCAAGATATGTACCTCGACGCGGAAAGCGGAAAAACATTGACCATCAACTCCACGTATGTGCACTCGGCCGGTAGCATATACAATCAGCGTAAAGACACCAACGCGCAACTCGGCGGAGAAGTATCCATCAGGGTTACGAAGTCAGGCTCGGCAAAATACGAGAATATGGACAACCTTGACTGTGATTCCGCTAACTGGACAACGGAAGCAACTGATCTCTGGGGAGGCACGGTGCAAAGCGCCGTACATGGCGTAACAAAGCTCAGCGTGCCCGCTGTCGCATCCATTCAATCCGGCGGATATTATAATTCGCAGGCGGACTGCGTAATCACCAATAACCAGGCGGTCGTTAACGGAGTTACGCTCGTTAACGGGATCAATTGTCCCGCCGACACCATTACTACATCAACTACGCTTTATAATAATAGGGAAGGTGAATTCATACGAACAACGAATGTCGATCTGGCAAAACTTGCTAATCTGGGCAACGAGGTCAACGCAACGGGAGCAGCCTTTCCCAATCATCTTCCTTCGAATGGATTAATATACGCAACCCGAGATGACGGAGGATCAACCGAAGAAGGTATCCGTCTGGTAAACGGCCAGCAGATCGAACGTTCCGGAGGATTAACGATCGTCTCCGACCAGCCCGTATATATTCAAGGCGATTACAATACCGTCAACGAAAAACCCGCGAGCATTATCTGTGACTCCATCAACCTTCTTTCAAATTCATGGAGTGACGCCAATAGCCAAAACTGGTCAAAACGAACCACAACGACAACGACCTATAACACCGCTTTCATTGCCGGCGTTGACACAACAAGCAGCGGTCACTATAACGGCGGCCTTGAAAATTATCCGCGCCTCCATGAAAATTGGTCCGGCACGACGCTTAATATCAAAGGATCCTTTGTAGAGCTCTGGAACAGTCAAATGGCAACAGGCGAATGGGCATACGGAAGCCCTCAATACACGGCACCGACGCGCAATTGGAACTATAACACGATGTATAATAACCCCTCCAATTTGCCGCCGTTTACCCCATGGGCAGTTGAAGCCCGACGTATCGCCTGGTGGAAAGATTGACCATAGAAGCATCTTTTTATTTGAAATTTTGTGATTAGCTATTAGAATAGAAGAATATAACGCTCATGAAGATACTTAAAAAGGGGAAACGCGGATTCTCACTCTACGAACTTCTTTTGGCAGCCTGCATTCTCGCAGTTACGCTGGCTACCCTTCTTGGCTTATAC
Source organism: uncultured Planctomycetales bacterium (assembly GCA_964546325.1). GTDB lineage: Bacteria > Omnitrophota > Gorgyraeia > Gygaellales > Profunditerraquicolaceae > DAONEO01. The sequence goes on from CAZJJL010000018.1 coordinate 11,648, forward strand.
CTTACCTGTCTTGAACTCAACGAGATCAACCGTAAAAAAACTCTGGCCATTAGCGATCTGAAATCAAAAATGGAAGAGATCAAAAACACGCCCTTTGCCAATCTTTCAACAACCAGTTCAGGAGGGACGTTCAATAACACCGAAACCTTCCAGCTTGCCAGCTTTCCCGCGGGAGAAGCTATCGGGAGGATCGAGATCCAATATGTCTTAGGGGACAGTTTCGGATACCTTATGAAATCTGTCAGGCTTGTCGCGTCATTTCGCGCAGGCAGAAGAGTAATCGGAGAAGATAAGAACCTAAACGGAGCTCTCGATGGAGGAGAAGACACCAGCGGCAATAGCCTCCTCAACGGCCCCGTTGAACTAGAGACCTACATTACACAATGAAACGCGGATTTTCGCTTATAGAAATTCTTATTGTTATCGGGATCATATCCGGGATTGTCGCCGGAGTGTTTTCCATCCTTTCCGTGGGCACCGCTTCGTTCAACGACGGACAAGCGCTTCTGACGCTACAGCAGAATTCTCGTATGGCAATGGATGCATTAACCCAGGAAATACGGCAAGCCAGGATGGCAAATGTCTCGATACCCAGTTCCTCCCGTATCGATTTTACCATACCGCTTAATATCACCGAGACCCCCATTACCTATAGCGGGACGATCAGTTATGTACTGCAAAACGGCCAACTGATCCGCACCTACGCGGGCTCGCAGCGCGTTGTCTGCAATGATGTTAACGCTATCATCTTTTCCAACAATGCAACGAGCGTTATCATTCAGATGCTCACGAATAAAACGATCGATCATAATATGCAATTCAATTTAACGGAAGAAGTGAAAGTGAGGAACCCATGAACACAAAGAGCATGGCTTTGATCTTAAGTTTACTCGTAACGGTCGTTTTAACGGCGTTCGCCTCGATCCTGGTCTCGCGCAGCGTATTCGAGAGGAATCTTAATTTGCGCTACGCCTCGCAAACACAATCATTCTGGCTCGCCGAAGCAAGCGCGAATAAAGCGATAAAAGACCTCAAAATAAACTTCGATGCTCCCAGCCTCGGCAATACGTCGCTCGGAGAGGGAGGATACTTTTATACCATAACGGCGATAAACGCAACGTCGCGCATTATAAACGCTACGGGGTTCGTTCCGTTCACATCGCCTATCGCAACGCGCCAAATCCAGATCACTGTTGAAAAATCGCCTTCGCTGGCTCCGCCGGGTTTTTATGACAACGCGGTATATGCTGCCGGCACCGCTACCGTTGACGCAAACGGAGATTACAAAATTAACGGGACCGTAAATTGCGCCGGCCCGTTTTCCGGAGGCGCCAAAATGCAAGTAAACGGCACCATTTATCAGAACAATCTGACGATTTCCCCGCTGTACGACCTTAATTATGAGGAGCTGCAACAAATCAGCCAAAGCCAGGGGAATTACTTCAACTCGACCGTTTCCGGTACTTCCGAACTACCGACTTCATTCTGGTACAATGAAACGGCAGGTATCCCCAACGTTATATTTATCGAAGGCGACCTCAACATCAAGACAGTCGCGGGAAAAAGTAAGACCATCGGCGGTTTCTTCGTGACAAAAGGCCAGGTTACCTACAATGAAACTGCCGTTGTTGATGGCGACGATTATAACGCCAGTATTACGGGGAATGTGCAGATCCAAGGGTGTATTTATGCCCCCGGTAACTTAAAAGGCGGTGGCACCATGGATATTTACGGCGGAATATGGGTCGGCAATAATACCGACTTTAAAGGCACGATGTCCATAAATTACAACGCCACCTATATGAACGCAATCAAGAATCTGCATGCGGACGGAACGGTCAACGTAACCCAGTGGAGAGACATGCAGAATCCCTATATGAACATAACGAATTAACGCATCCGAATACAGGCTCCATACAAAGAGGAAAGATGCCGCTCTCAAGCTAAAAAAAGTTGCCTTTTTCTATTCTCCTGATATAATAACTTCCTATGCCCAAACTGATTGAGCCGTTCCTGTTAACGTTTATCCCGTTATTCGTTGCGGTTGATTCAATAGGAAACCTGCCGCTTTTTGTTTCATTAGTAGAGGGGTTTCATAAAAAACAGCGGGACAGGATCATAATCGAGTCTGTGGCAACCGCAACCATATTAGCGGTTGTATTCATGCTCGTGGGAAAGTTGATCTTACGGATCTTAGGCATCTCGATCCCTGATTTCCAAATCGCGGGAGGAGCGTTGCTCTTTGTCATATCGCTGCGGCTTTTATTACCGGGAGCCTCAAAATCCCTCTATACAACGAACCATAACAAAGATATCGGGGTATTCCCGCTTGGGACACCCCTTATCACGGGTCCTGCGGTCTTAACGACAACACTGATACTCCTTGACCAATACGGAGTACTCATAACGTTCTTTTCCCTGGCTGTTAACATGTTCATCGTCTGGCTTACCTTTGTCAAAGCTGACCCCCTTATGAGAGTTTTCGGCGCCAATGGCACGCGCGCCATTTCAAAAATCATGTACATTCTCCTTGCCGCCATCGGCATCACCATGATCCGCAAAGGAGTTATGGGAACACTATTCACGCAATGATGCTTAAAGTACTTACCTTTATCATGGCCGGCGGCAAAGGGGAGCGTTTATGGCCCCTTACCAAAGACCGCACAAAACCGGCCGTACCGTTTGGCGGCATTTATCGCATTATCGATTTTACGATATCAAATTGTATCAATTCCGGCCTTCGCAGAGTGTATGTCCTTACCCAATACAAATCAGCGTCGCTTCATAGGCATATCAGGCTGGGATGGAACATTATGTCAAGCGAACTAGGGGAATATATCGAACTTTTGCCTGCGCAGCAACGGGTAAGCAATACATGGTATTTAGGCACCGCGGATGCGATCTACCAGAATTATTATACGGTAGAGATGGAAAAACCCGATGAGATCCTTATCCTTTCGGGAGATCATGTCTATAAAATGAATTATTACAACATGATCGATTTTCACCGGGAGGTTGACGCGGATCTGACCATCGGTATAGTCGAAGAAAACAAAGAAAAGTCTCCGCAACTGGGAGTCGTTGAGATCGACCAGAACGGCAGAGTCACTGATTTCCAAGAAAAACCGCAAAAACCTAAAACCGTCGCGCATCATCCCGACAAGATCTATGTTTCCATGGGGATTTATGTTTTCAAGAATAAAATCCTTGAAGAAGTCTTGCGGGAAGACGCTCAGAAAACAACGTCGAACCATGATTTTGGGAAAGATATCATCCCGCATATGATCAAACGCGGGTATAAAGTTGCCGCGTATAATTTTATCGATGAGAATAAAAAAGAAGCGAAGTACTGGAGAGATATCGGGACGATTGACGCCTATTACGAAGCCAACCTTGAATTAGTGGCTGTTGATCCCGTGTTTAACCTCTACGATAAAGATTGGCCGATCCGAACGTTCCAGGAACAGTTCCCCCCGGCAAAAACCGTTTTTTCGGGAGATGAAGTTACCGGCCGCGTTGGCCTCGTTCTTGACTCACTTGTCGCAAGCGGATGTATTATATCCGGGGGAAGAGTCCAGCGCTCGATACTTTCTCCCAATGTACGTATCAATAGTTTTTCCCAGGTTTATGACTCTATCCTCATGGAAGGGGTCAACGTAGGAAGGCACGCAAAGATTAAAGGTGCTATTATCGATAAAGACGTTTCCATTCCTGCGGGTACGGTCATCGGCTACGATTTTGAAGAAGACAAGAAAAGATTTGTAGTTTCCGAATCAGGGGTGGTCGTGGTGCCAAAAGGCACCGCTATCGCAACCTCATAAAGCATACAGGGACAGTCATGTTACGAAAAGCAACCGTATCGGATATTAAACACATTCAAACACTCATTAACTCATTCGCCAAGCTCGATCTTATGCTGCCGCGCTCATTAAACGAGCTCTATGAGAATATCCGTGATTACTGGATATGCGAAGAAAAGAACGCGATCATCGGCTGCGCTGCGCTGCACGTATCATGGGGGGATCTTGCAGAGATCAAATCGGTTGCTGTTGCAAAAAACAAACAAAAAAAAGGTATCGGCAAGCTCCTGGTAAACGCCTGTATTCAAGAAGCACGAGAAATCGGCGCTCAGCGCGTTTTCGTGCTCACCTATAAAGACGCCTTTTTTTCTAAACTCGGTTTTAAACGCGTCAAACACGAAAATCTTCCGCACAAAGTATGGGCGGAATGCATTAACTGCCCTAAATTCCCTGACTGTCAGGAAATCGCAATGATTAAACAGCTTTCATAAGAAACTATCATAAGGAGGAAACATACCATGGAGTATTTGTTCACCGAAGAAAATAAAATGATCAAGGAATTGGCCCATAAGATCGCGGAAGAAAAGATCAGGCCTGTTGCCGCAAAATTCGATCAGACTGAAGAATATCCCTGGGATATCATTAAAGTAATGGGCGAATCGGATATGTTCGGCCTTTTTATACCTGCCGAATACGGCGGTTTAGGGGTCAATGTTTTAAACCTCTGCCTTGCGACCGAAGAATTCTCGCGCGCCTGCGGAGGTATTGCAGTATGCTATGCGGCGTCGGCACTCGGTACGTTCCCGATCGTCCTTTTCGGGAATGAGGAACAAAAGAAGAAATGGCTGCCGGACCTTGCCAGCGGCAAAAAAGTCGCAGCGTTTGCAGTCACTGAACCCGAAGCGGGATCTGATGCATCCGCGATTAAAACAACCGCGAAGAAGGTCGGCAACCACTATGTCTTAAACGGCCTCAAGCACTTCATCACCAACGGCGGCGACGCAGAAACCTATGTCGTTATCGCGATGACCGATAAGAACAAGGGAGCTCGAGGAGCATCGGCATTTATAGTTGATAAAGGGACACCGGGCTTTACGTTCGGGAAGAAAGAAGAGAAGTTCGGCATTCGCGCCTCATCCACACGAGAGCTTATCTTCACCGACTGCAAGATACCCGCGGAAAATCTCCTGGCAAAAGAGGGTATGGGCTTTATCGTTACCATGCGTACCTTTGATATGTCGCGTCCGGGGGTTGCGGCACAAGCATTAGGGATCGGACAGGGGGCATTGGAACTTGCCGTCAAATACACGAAAGAACGCCACCAATTCGAGAAATCCATCTCGAGCTTCCAGGGTATTCAATGGATGCTCGCAGATATGGCAACGGAACTTGAAGCGGCACGAAGCCTCGTATATTCCTGCGCGCGCGCTATCGACGCGGGGGCCAAGGATGTCTCCATGGAATCCGCCATGGCAAAAATGTACGCTTCGGATGTCGCAATGAAAGTTTCCGTTGACGCGCTCCAGCTTTTCGGCGGATACGGATATATGCGCGATTATCCTATTGAAAAATATGTGCGCGATGCTAAAATAACGCAAATCTATGAAGGCACAAACCAGATCCAGCGTAACATTATCGGTTTGAAGATCATCAAGAATTTGGCTAAATAACGGATCACCAATAAGCGGTCAACAGTCTATATCAAGCTACAATAAAGAGGAACGCATGAATATCATCGTCTGTATCAAACAGGTCCCTGAAACAACAGAAGTCCGCATCAACCCGGAAACGAACACCCTCATACGTGAGGGGGTCAAATCGATCATCAATCCATTCGATATGTACGCCATCGAAGAAGGTATCCGGCTTAAAGAAAAGTGCGGCGGAAAAGTAACTGTTTTGACAATGGGGCCCCCTCAAGCAGACGGCGCTTTACGCGAAGCTATTTCGATGGGAGCCGACGAAGGAGTACTCGTTTGCGACCGCGCGTTCGCAGGAAGCGATACGTGGGCAACCAGTTACACCCTTGCGGGAGCGATCAAAAAACTGGGTGCCTTTGACCTTATCATTTGCGGCAAACAGGCTTCTGACGGAGACACCGCCCAGGTTGGGCCGGGAATATCCACGCATTTAAATATTCCCCAAGTTACCTATGTCAAAAAGGTTGAAGAGATCAAAGACGGGGCCATGCGTGTTGAGCGGATGCTTGAGGAAGGCTATGAGATCATCGAGACTCCGTTGCCGGCGCTCTTAACGGTCGTAAAAGAGATCAATGAACCGCGTATACCATCCCTCAAAGGGATGATGAAGTCTAAATCGGCAAAAATCATCACCTATGGCCAAAAGGACCTTGACCTTGATCCGCAGAATATCGGACTTTGCGGCTCACCGACGCAAGTCGTCAAGATCTTTACGCCTCCCCAAAGAACCGGCGGACAGATCCTCGCCGGTGAAGTCGATGAGATCGCAAAACAACTGGTTGAACTACTGAAAGACGAGGTACACTAACCATGGCAATTCAAGTTATCATTGAAAAGTGCACCGGCTGCACGATGTGCATAAAGGTTTGTCCGTTTGACGCAATACGTATGATGGACAAAAAAGCCGTTATTGACTATAACAAATGCACCCTCTGCGGCGCATGTAAAGATGCATGTAAATTCAAAGCGATTCTCGTTGAGAAAACCAATACCGCCTGCGCGCTTCCCAACATCAAAGATTATAAAGGTATCTGGGTCTTCGTTGAACAAAAGAACGGTAAAGTACAATCCGTCTCATATGAGTTACTCGGCAAAGCCAGGGAGTTGGCGGAAAAATTAAAAACCGACGTCAGCGCGGTAGTTATCGGCTTCCAGATGGAAGACCAGCTTGATGAAATCATTTTCCACGGCGCGGATAAAATATATCTGGTGGAAGCTGCGGAGATCGCTAATTTCCAGGATGACCCGTATTCTGCGATACTGACAAAACTTGTCCAGAAACATAAGCCGGAGATCCTTTTATGCGGAGCCACGAACATCGGCCGTTCGCTCATTTCTCGCGTCGCGATCAATATCAAAGCGGGACTTACTGCGGACTGCACCGGACTGGACATTGACCCTGAAAAGAAGATCCTGCTGCAAACGCGCCCGGCCTTCGGCGGCAAC
>CAZJJL010000019.1:0-10276 GCA_964546325.1 uncultured Planctomycetales bacterium
AAAGAAAAAGCACCCTTTTTCAAGAGTGCTTTAAAGCCGCTCCACTTGCCGGAAGCAAATGGCGGGGTCGACGAGATTTGAACTCGCGGTCTTCGCCGTGACAGGGCGACGTGTTAGACCAGGCTACACCACGCCCCCACAATAGTCTATGGTCAATAAACCATGCCGTAACAGAGTACTTATTCTAATGGAATTCTGACATTTTGCAACAATTTATTTTGCTTTTCTATAGACCATTGTCCATAGACTATCGACTAAACTATGGGCGGTAGAGGACTTGAACCCCTGACCTTCTCTGTGTAAGAGAGACGTTCTAACCAGCTGAACTAACCGCCCGAAAATGAACCATAAGTATAGCGTAACTTTGGGCTTCCTGCAAGTTTTGCCGAAAGATGCTTACCCGAGCTCTTTGACCATCCCGCGGGCAACGGCAACAGGATCTGCCGCTTCGATGATCGGCCTGCCTACTACCAAAAACGTGCTGCCGGCGCGCACCGCATCCGCGACCGTAGCAACGCGTTTCTGGTCATCGCTCTTTGCGCCCGCAGCGCGGATCCCCGGAGTAACGATGACAAATTCTTTTTTAATACCTTCACGTAAAATCACTGCTTCGCGCACCGACGCAACAACCCCATCCAAACCCGCGTCTATACCCGATTCTGCAAGAGCAAGAACGGTATCGCCTGAAGCTTCCTGGCTCGTCAAAACCGTCACTCCGACGATAAGAGGTCTCTCAACGCCGCGTTTTTGCGCTTCATCGCCGGCGGCTTCAACCGCGGCCTTAATCATCTGGCTTCCTCCCGAAGCGTGCACCGTCAACATCATAACCCCTAAACGCACTGCCTGACGAACCGCAAGCGCAACCGTATTCGGGATATCGTGGAACTTAAGGTCCAGGAATACCCTGCGATCCCGGGCATGCACCATTTCAATGATCCGCGGACCATAGGCGGTGAACAACACCGGGCCTATTTTAAAAATATCAATGACCGGGGCAAGGCTCTCAATCAGCTTCTGGGCCTGCTCAAAGGTTTCCGCATCCAACGCAACGATCAAACGGGTTTTTTTCATGTTTGTAATGAACCGGTTAGCGCCGCAATATCGGCAATATCGTTTTTTCTTAAATACTCGCCAAGCCCGTGGATGATCTCAACGGTTACCCGGGGATTGATAAAATTCTGCGTACCGACACTTACGGCCGTAGCGCCGGCAATAAAAAACTCAAGCGCAGAAGCCGTATCCGCGATCCCTCCCATACCGATGAGGGGGATTTTTACGGTGCGATAGAGTTCCCACACCATTTTCACCGCAACCGGCCTGATAGACGGACCGGAGAGGCCGCCGCTGATCATGGCAAGCCGAGGAGCGCGGGTGTTAACATCAATGCTCATTCCCGCCAAGGTATTGATCAAACAAATAGCATCGCTTCCGGCGCCTTCAGCTGCCCGAGCGATCTCTGCGATATCCGTAACATTCGGGGAAAGCTTGGTAATAATCGTTTTATCCGTAAGGCCTCGCACCGTTTGAACAACTTCTGCGGTCGCCTGAGGGTCCTGAGCGGTAAGTCTGCGTCCTGCGGCAACGGCACCGTGCTTTACATTCGGACAAGAAATATTGATCTCCAGTCCCGCGACGGCGGGGCAGGCAGAAAGACGCTTCGTCAAAACCGCAAATTCATCAAGCCCTCCCTCGGAAGCGACGCTGACAATGACCGGCGGACCGATTTTCGCTAATCGAGGGAGTTTTTCAGCGATAAAAACATCGATACCCGGATTTTCTAAACCGATCGAATTAAGCATCCCCGCCGGGGTTTCGCAGGTGCGCGGGACAGGATTGCCCTTACGCGGCTTAACGGTAATTGTTTTGGTTACAATTGCCCCGAGCTTTGCGCAGTCGATAAAATCTTTAAATTCTTCGGCATACCCAAAGGTTCCGCTTGCCACCATGACAGGATTAGCAAGGCGGAGTTTTCCGATAGACACCGATATGTTTACATTCTTCTTCATTTTCCCGCGATCATATTGATCGATATAAGCAGCAAGAAGCCGCCGAACATTTTTTTGAGCACCGTATCAGGAATATGCTGAACCAACCCTCCGCCGATATACCCTCCGACAAAAAACCCGATGCAGATAAAAACAGCAACGGGAACATTAACGTTCCCTGCTTTCCAGTATTGATACGCCGCAAGAAGACCGATCGGCGGGATCATCGCCGCTAAAGTCGTTCCTTGCGCCTGATGTTGGCTAAAAGCGAAGAGGTAGACCAACACGGGAATAATGATCGAGCCTCCGCCAATCCCAAAAAGACCTCCGAAAATCCCTGCCACTAAACCAAGCGTAATATACAAAAATGGATTCATCCCGCTCTCCTTCCACGCTTATTTCCAAATTATTTCTTGAGCCTCAAATACCGGCCCTTCCTTGCAAACCCGCCTATACCCGTGAATCGTATCGACGACACACCCGAGACAAGCGCCGATCCCGCAACTCATGTGTTCTTCAAGCGAAAGTTGCCCCGGAACGTTTTTCTGATAGCACCATGCGCTCACTGCCTTAAGCATTGGCTTCGGACCGCACGCATAAACAGTTGCATGACGCAAACCGTCTGCTTTGAATGATCCGTCAAGAAGCTCGGTAACGCGGCCATTAAAACCGGCCGAACCGTCATCCGTCGAAATTTTTACCGTACACCCCATCTTTTTAAATTCCTTGTCACAAACGATATGTGCCTTCGTGCGCGCGCCGATAAGAACCACCGGCTTTTGTTTATTGCGGATCAATTGTCGCGCTAAAAACAACAGCGGAACAACCCCCATGCCTCCGGCAACAAGAAGGGGCGTCGACGTCTTATCGCCTTTCTTATAGGTAAACCCATTCCCCAACGGACCGATAATATCTATCTGCTCACCGGACATAATCTTAGTCAATGCCGTAGTCCCTGCTCCCACAACTTCATACATAAAAACTACGCGGGACCCGTCAACTCCGTGAATGCCGAGCGGCCGACGTAAAAGAGGATCCTGCCCCCGGCATACTTTAAGCATCGCAAATTGCCCCGGCAAAGCAGCGCGCGCTATAGACGGAGCTTCTACCACAAGCTGCCAATAGGCAAAACCTGCCTTGCTATTACGAATGACGTTTGCTTTGAGTTGAAATGGTTTCATATCGTCTGGCTAAACATGTCGCAAGGAGTATAAAACATCCTAATACCGCAAGCATCCCTGCCGCCTGCGGTACGCTAACCGGCTGCTCCAGCAACCGATGACTCTGCCAAAAGCCAAGCGCTGCGATCGCAACAGGCACTAAAATAAGATTCGGCCATTCCCGCTTTAACCAACGAAAACGCAGAGGCACATAATCCATGGGGTTTTGGGCGAATAATGCTGACGGCCGAGGGAAAAGGCGGGGAACGGAGCGTTGATACGACGCGTACTGTTTACCGAATATCTCGGCCAGTTTCTTTTCTTCGGCGAGGATAAGCGTATAATACCGTGCCAAGAAAATGGCGTAAAATAGCCCGAGTATCCACCACTGGAAAAGAATGCACACGACTCCTGTGCCGATACAAAGAATCCCCAAATACATCGGATTCCTTACCAACGCATACGGGCCTCTGTCAACAAGGGCATGTCCGTTTCTCGAAAAATCGGATTTGAACCCGCGGCTTGAGACCCGCAATAAAAGCCCGAGCAATAACAACGCCACGCCTGCCACCGCAACGCCCTTATGCTGGCCGCTTTCCGAAACGCGCATGAACCAGGAGGGAAAAAGTATGACAAACACAAAACTCAAGAATATTATCGTCCCGTTAACGCCGATCCTTTTTTTCATAAGCTCCCTTAATGATTACGAAACGAATCCTCTTTGCCCCGTACCGCTTTAAACCTATTTCTGGCATTTCGGACAATAATATGTCCCCCTGCCGCCAAGCGAAATCCGGGCGATAGGAGTTTTACAGACAACGCACGGCTTCTTATCCCTGCCGTAAACTTTATGGTGTTCATTATATGTTCCCGCCGAACCGTCGAGTTGAACATATTGGTCAATGCTCGATCCTTTTGAACGGATCGCTTCGCGTAACGTACTCTTTATTTCTTCAAAGAGCGTGCGCGCGTCTTTTTCGGCGATATCACAGGCGGCGCGGCCGGGATACATGCGGCTTCGAAAAAGCGCTTCTGCCGCATAAAGATTGCCGATACCGGCAAGTATGGTTTGATCCATGATCAAAGGCTTAATCTTTGTTTTCCGGCCGGCAAGCAACGCCTTGAACTGCGCAAACGAAATATCGAACGGCTCCGGCCCTAATGTTTGCACAAAAGGAAGTTTTTTCCAATCCGATACCAGCCGCAACTCGGCAAAAAGCCGGCGATCATTAAAATCAAGCGCCGTTCCGTCCGAGAACTGAAACCGCACTCTGGCATTCGAAGATCCTCCGGGATAGATCAATTGCCCGGTCATTTTTAAATGGATACACAGCGCCTGAGCGTTGGAAAGCTCAAAAATCAAAAGCTTGCCTTTACGTTCAATGTTCTTTATGGTTGCGCCGATTAATGCTCTGGCAAATTGCTCGGGGCGAGGCTGACGAATGACTTTTGCGTTATAAATGACGACGCGCGATACCGTTTTTCCGATAACCGCGGAACAAAGCTCTCTTTTGATCGTTTCAACCTCCGGCAATTCCGGCATACTTACTCTCCCGTCACCGTGACCCAAACTTCGCGTTGCCGCGGGCCATCGCTTTCACAAAAATAGATCGCTTGCCATGAGCCCAGCATGAGCAAACCGTTTTCCAAAATTACGGAAACCGATGAACCAAACAAGGATGATTTGATATGGCTATCGGAATTCCCCTCGGCATGCCGATACCCGGCGTTCTCGGGAATAAGTTTCGAGAGCGCAGCGCGCATATCATGAACCACCGACGGATCGGCATTTTCATTGATCGTAAGGCCCGCGGTTGTATGCGGACAAAAAACCAAACAGACTCCGCTGACTTTCGTACCTTGGGCTGCCTCCTGAACGCGGGCAGTTATATCAATGAGCTCAATACGTTGGGATGTGCGTATCGGTATACGTCTCATTATTTCTTGCGCGCCGTTTTCTTTTTTTGCTGTTTTCCTCTTCGGCTTTTTACCGGTGACGATTTCCCCGCGTGATATTCCTGGAGGGAATTCACCGTAATCCCTTTGCGCACGAGGGACTCGATAGCATTCACCGTTGCCTGCGCGCCCGACATGGTCGTGGTATACGCGATGCCGTACAAAACAACGAGGGAACGGATCTTTACCTCATCCTGACGGGGGATCCTCCCCGACGGAGTATTAATAACCAGCTGTATCTTGCCGTCTTTCATAAAATCCAGGATGTTCGGCCTGCCTTCGGAGATTTTCGGCAAAACAGTAACCGCGAATTTCCCTTTTTGCAATATGCCGGCGGTGCCCGATGTCGCGTACAAGCGGAAACCGAGCCCTAAAAGTTTCTGCGCGATGCTTAAGATCGCATTTTTGTCTTTATCGCGAACGGAAAGAAAAACGTTCCCCTTGGTAGGAAGCTTTTGGCCGGCGGCAAGCTGACTTTTCAGAAATGCGCCGCCGAAGTCGCTGTCGATCCCCATAACCTCTCCCGTTGATTTCATTTCAGGTCCGAGAATAATATCCACGCCGGGAAAGCGGCTGAAGGGAAAAACCGATTCTTTTATCGAAACATACTTTGGAACGATCTCTTTCGTAAATCCTAAATCGCGCAACGATTTTCCGAGCATGACTTTTGTCGCAAGGCTTGCAAGCGGCACGCCGATCGCCTTTGAAACAAACGGGACGGTCCGGGAAGCGCGCGGATTGACTTCGATAACATAAACGGTATCGTCTTTAACGGCGAACTGAACGTTCATCAACCCTTTTATCGAAAGCTCGTGCGCCATCTTATACGTCGCTTCCCTGATCTTGGCAAGGATCGCTCCGGAAAGAGAAGCAGTCGGCAAAGACATCGCGGAATCTCCCGAATGAATGCCCGCCTCTTCGATATGCTCCATAATCCCGCCGATAACGTAGGTATGGCCGTCACCGATAAGATCCACGTCAACCTCAAGCGCGTCTTCAAGGAACTTATCGATCAGGATCGGATGCTCCCCCGAAACTTTCGCGGCTTCATGAATGAATTTTTCCAGGGTGTTTTTCTCATAAACGATCTCCATCGCCCTGCCGCCTAGTACATAGGAAGGGCGAACTAAGACCGGATACCCCAGCCGATCAGCCGCGACCTGCGCTTCTTGAAACGTAAAAACGGTATCGCTCTCCGGCTGAAAAAGCCCGAGCTTGTGCAGCATTTCTTTAAAACGCTTTCGGTCTTCGGCAATATCAATATGCTCGGCGCTGGTCCCTAAGATGGGAACGCCTGCCTTACGCAAAGGCACCGCCAAATTAAGGGGGGTTTGCCCTCCGAATTGGACAATAACGCCTATCGGCTTTTCCTTATCGATGATATTTAAAACATCTTCGACGGTGATCGGCTCAAAATACAACCTGCTGGACGTATCGTAATCCGTCGAAACGGTCTCGGGGTTACAATTGACCATGATGCTTTCAACCCCTTCTTCGCGCAACGCAAACGATGCGTGACAACAGCAATAATCGAATTCTATACCCTGACCGATCCTGTTCGGACCACCGCCTAAAATAACCACTCTTTTGCTCATGCCGATACCGTCTTTCTTAAATAATGTTCAACATAGTTAACCGCTTCTTCGATAGAATCAACTTTCACCGCCCCGGGTATATCCCATGACTTCAGCGAAACCACCGGTATGGTAAACTGCAGGCAATAGGCGATTTCGGATAAGGTCCCTGCCTGTCCGGGCAAAGCAATAACGATATCCGCGCTTTTGACAACAAGAACATTACGGGCAAGACCTATCCCCGTCGGGACAACAATAACCACAAATTCCTTGGCGTCTTTTTTCTCATATCCCGGCAATACCCCCATGGCCCTACCGCCCGCGTCTTTGACCCCCCGGCATACCGCTTTCATCGTACCCTCAAGTCCGCCGCAACAAATAATATCGGCGCGATGCGCAAGCTGCTTGCCAAGCTCAAACGCCAGCTGTTCCGCTTCAGGGGTACAACGCCTTCCGCCGATAACGCTTACGATAGATTTACGGCTCATATCCTCTCCCCCACCTCTATTCCTCTCGTTTTTAATCCGCGTATCCCGTGATCAAACGCGCCTGGACAGAATCGAACTGTCACACATAGCTCCGGAGGCTATTGCCCTATCCATTGGGCCACAGGCGCAAAATTTAGAATAAACTCAACTGTTTCTCGCTCTTTGCCCCTTGCTGCGGGTCATCGCCAAAGATCGAAATAATCCCGTACTCCCCGTCATAACCTGCTTTAATATGCACCTGCCCCCGGCGGACGCGCATAACTCCGTCCGCAATTTTCGGAGGTACATTCTTGCGCAGATCAGCTTCGGAAGCGCGCAAGAGAATATCAAATTCGTTCTGAAACCGGCTGATAATGCTCAAGTACTCTCTTTCAACAGCTACCGATGTTTTGGAAACCCCTTTGGCGTCTGCGATAATCTCATCGAGGGAGATCATGTTTTTATACGGTATCGCGTTCTTCGGCGTAAACCCTTCGGGCCTGTCGGCAAGTTGGTCAACGCGGTTCATGACCCCCACCGTTACCGGCTTACCGCATTGAGGGCATATATTCTTATGTTTTTTGGTCTCTTGCGGAGAAAGCCGAACGCCGCACAAGCGATGCCCGTCGTAATGATACTTCCCCTCTTCGGGAAAAAACTCAAGCGTATACAAAAACCTTTCCTTGTCTTTGGTTTTTAAAACATCGCGGATCGCCGCATACGAAAGCTCGCAATCAAAGACATTCGCTTCCCTGCCGATCTTCGCCGGGCTATGGCTGTCAGAATTGCTGATCAGGGTAAAGCGGTCCAGCGCAGAAAGCCGCCAATTCATTGCCGGATCACTTGACAACCCGGTCTCCAGCGCGAATATTTTTTCTGTTTGGTCCTCGAAACAATCTTCGATACGGTCAAATCCGGACATCGAGCCAAAAACCGAGAACCACGGCGTCCAAATATGCCCCGGGACCACCATACAATTCTCATCGATATCAAAAACAATGCGCGCCAATTCCTGGGCGTCGATACCAAGGATCGGCCTGCCGTCAGAAACCAGATTCCCCCGGCGCGAAAGCACCGCATTGATCTTATCAACCGTCTTAAATGACGGACTGAAGATCAAATTATGCACCCGATAGCTTCTGTTGTTCTTGGAATAAATACTGCTGATCTCGGCGGTAAGCATAAAATGCAGGCCTTGATGCACATAGAGCCCGTTACCGGCATCCTCAAGATTCCGCTTAAGCTCTTCGAGCCAGAGATGATGCGTAAAATCCCCTGTCCCCATAAGCGAAATGCCCTTGCGCTTTGCCCATTCAGTCAAATGCTGCACATCCATATCGCGGCTTGTGGCGCGAGAATACTTTGAATGGATATGAAAATCAGCTATGAATTCCATGCACATCGCCTTTCCGAAACGAGCCAACCAAAAATCTTATTATATCCCTAACTATATTATGTTTCAATGCTTTTTGCCTCTCTCATACGATATAATTCCGTGTTAGGCGTTGGCCGTATACGCACGCTTACCCTTACAAATCGTATACAATACCTTGCCCTTAAGCGTTTTGCCCATGAACGGAGAATTCTTTGACTTTGAAACAAGCGTTTCTTTAGAAACGACCCACGATGCGTCGGGATCCAAAATGACGATGTCGGCGTCTTTTCCTTTTGCTAACCTTCCCGCATCGACCCCCACAATATCGGCGGGATTCTGACACATAAGACGCACCAGACGATTCCAATCCAAAATCCCCGTATCAATAAGTTCCGTTATGACGATCGAAAGCGCTGTTTCAAGGCCGACAACCCCGAATGCCGCCCGGTCAAATTCTATGTCTTTTTCGTTTTCGGTGTGCGGGGCATGATCCGAGGCTATCGCATCAATGACTCCGTCCTTAAGCCCCTGGCGTATCGCATCCCGATCATCGCGGCTGCGCAACGGGGGGTTCATTTTGAAATTGGTATCGTACCCTAAAACATCTTCTTCGGTTAAAGCAATGTAGTGCGGCGCGGTTTCGCACGTTACCGCAACGCCTTTTTTCTTTGCCTGCGCTATGATCTCGATACTCTTACGGCACGATACATGGGCAATATGCACGGGACTTTTCGTGCGGCGCGCCACTTCTATATCCCTTAAAACTCGCGCATATTCTGATTCGCCGGAGATACCGCGAAGGCCGAGCCGCGTTGAGATAAACCCCAGATTTACGACCCCGCTGTTGGAGAGCGCCGCGTCTTCGCTATGGCATATAACGCAAAGCCCTTTGGCTTTTTGAAAAGCTTTTTCTAAAATCGCCTCATCATCGACCGACGATCCGTCGTCGGTAATCGCCACCGCGCCCGCTTTTTTAAGGGCGGGAATATCGCAGACCTCTTTTCCCAATCGCCCCCGCGTGATCGCGCCCGCGATATAAACGGTGCAGTGCGCGGTTTTTTCCGCGATTGCGCGGACCGCCTGGACATGCTCGGGAGCGTCTATCGCGGGAGATGTATTAGGCATTGCCAAAACGCTCGTCACTCCTCCTTTAACCGCGGCAAAGGTGCCGGTTGCGATCGTTTCTTTATCCTCCCTACCCGGTTCACGCAAATGAACGTGCATATCAAAAAGCCCGGGGATAACGATCTTTCCGGAAGCATCGATGATCGTATCCGCCTTGGTCTTGACTTGCGTTCTACACGCAACCTCTCCGATAACCCCGTTATCGACAAGTATATCGCCGACTACATCCAGATTGTTCGACGGATCAATGATCCTGCCGTTTTTTATGAGCATCTTCATCGAGTCGCTCCCTTGCCTGCGCCACTAAGAATAAAACCGCCATTCGCACCGCGATACCGTTGGTAACCTGCTCCATGATGACCGAGTTCTCTCCGTCGGCGATCTCGCTTGACATTTCGATGCCGCGGTTAATAGGCCCCGGGTGCATGACCACAATTTTCTTTTTCGCCTTGAGTAACCGCTCTTTGGTAATGCCGTAATTACGGAAATACTCCATCTGTTTGGGGAACGCGCTCTGCTCATCGCGTTCAAACTGCATACGCAGAACATTGACCGCATCCGCGTTTTGCAACGCATCATCTATGTCAGTGGTAACGGTAACCCCCATCTCTTCGATAGCCGGGGGAATAAGCAT
>CAZJJL010000019.1:10286-18545 GCA_964546325.1 uncultured Planctomycetales bacterium
GCGGGGGCGCATACCGTAACCATTGCCCCTAATTTCGTCAGCCCCCAGATATTCGATCGCGCAACGCGGGAATGCGCGATATCTCCGACGATACATACCTTAAGCCCCTGGATCGCGCCGAATTTCTCTTTCAAGGTGAACATATCTAAAAGAGCCTGCGTCGGGTGTTCGTGCCATCCGTCCCCGGCATTCACAACGCTGATATCGAGCGTACGGCCCAGAATAACGGCGGCGCCGGAATAATTATGCCGCATGACGACGATATCCGCTTTTAAAGCCTGGATATTCTTTCCTGTATCAATCAGGGTCTCGCCCTTCCGGACGCTGGATGTCTCTGTCGCGATATTGATGACGTCGGCGGATAAACGCTTTGCCGCGACCTCAAAGGAAACTCGCGTGCGCGTAGACGGTTCAAAGAAGAGGTTTACCACGGTCTTACCGCGTAACGCGGGAACTTTTTTAATATCCCTGCTTGATACGCCCTTGAATCCTTCCGCGGTCGCAAGGATAAGCTCTATCTCTTGGCGGCTTAAGTCATCTAATCCCAGGAGGTCTTTCCTGTTCCAAACGCACGCGTTCATCGGGACACCTCCGTCAAAACAACCTCATCCTTTCCGTCGCACTCCTTAAGCCTCACCTCAACTTGCTCATCAGGCGCAGTCGGCATATTCTTTCCCACATAATCGGCGCGGATCGGAAGCTCGCGATGCCCGCGATCAACAAGCACCGCAAGTTGGATGAGTTTTGGCCTGCCTAGATCAACAAGCGCATCAAGAGCGGCGCGAACGGTCCTGCCCGTATACAAAACATCGTCGACCAAAATAACGTTTCTATCCGTAATATCAAAATCTATTTCCGTGCTGTGCACGATAGGCTGGGCAGAGGCAAGCGTTAAATCGTCGCGATAGAGCGTTATATCGAGTATGCCCACGCACGGCGCGTCTTTCTCAATCGCTTTCATGCAAGCGGCAAGCCGTTGCGCTAAATACGCTCCGCGGTTGCGAATACCGATAAGACAGAGCTGGGAAAGCCCGTGATTTTTTTCCAGGATCTCATGCGCCATACGGACCAGCGCGCGATTCAAGGAATCCGCATCAAGAATCTTTGACTTCTCTACCATTTCGCAGCTCCCGCGTTAAGGCATAGCCCGTTGACGGACATCGCCTTTGCTTAAAAAAAATCCCAACCATCGCTCTTTGCAATGATTGGGTCATATAGTCTTTTTAGGCACATTTCCTCACCTTTCTGGCTTCGCAGAGCCAGTTTAAAGGTTGTTATTATTTACTTAAATATACCACCTCTTCAGCGGTTTGTCAAGGCTAGTTCGCGGCTTATCGCTCACAAGAATAAAGGGGACGTTTCTAGTATTCATCTCCTGGCTATCACAGAAAAAATAGAAACGTCCCCTTTATTTTACGCGTTATTTCTTCACTTCTACCGGAGCCAACTCAATGGACTTTTGCGCGCCTTTAAGCTGCTGAATATCGGCAACGATACCGTCGATCTTTGCCATCAAAGCGCTCTTTTCATCGGAAGAAAAGCCCTGGCTCCCGTCAAGCGTATTGAGTTTATCCGCAAAATCTTTGATACGATTATCCAATTTCCTTACGTTGGCCTCAAATAAATTCACCCGGTCATTGAATAAAAGCAGGTTGTTCTTGATAAACTGCTCCTGTTCGTTGGAGCGCAGATAACTAAAACCGAATAAAAAACCGGTAATAAGGACGATTACGACGATAAACCCTCCGTATTTCATACCTTCCTCCTTTGTGTATAATCGTAGGAAAATCGATACAATTATGTTTTCAAACGCCACGCTAATTCAAACAAGGTCTGAACCAAAAATGACTTCAAGAACATAATAAGCAAAAACGCGATAATTGGGGAAATGTCGATAGACATTTTAAGGCTGAACGGCAGGAGTTTACGGATCGGATACAAAATCGGCTCGGTAACCCCGTTTAAAAACTGCACCAGCGGATTATACGGATCGGGATTGACCCAGCTTATGAGCGCGCGGATAAGGATAAGCCAATACAAAGCGGTGAGAACAACGCTTAGGATATTGGCAACGGCAATAATGAAATTAGAGAGTACGAACATTCCTTTATTGTATCGGAATTGAGCGGGTTGTCAAGCCTGTACACCTTGCGTCAACCCGGGTTACAACGCCGAAAAGACACGCAGTCAAAAAAACATGCCGGACAAACATTTTTACGTGCGACGTTATGACTGGTGAACTTGAAACCAGCATAGTTTCTTGCTTCGTAAAAAGAGGCGCAGGGTCCTGATTCGGCAGGGGCTTACGGCTGATAAACCCACAGACTAGGACCGCATGCGCCTCTCGATCGCATGTAACGTATTCGCGGATTCTCACATCAATAGTTTCACGATGATATCGTCGGTTGCAACGACCTGTTCCTCTTCCATTCTCAATATCTCTGCAACACACACGCTGACCTTGCGCATACGCGCTGCTGCATCCGACGCGCCGCGACACGACCGCGCATATTCCTGCAAACGCGCACCCGACGGAATAATTCCTGCGCGGACCATCCGCTCAATAGAAGACCACTCTTTATCTACCTCTTGCGGAACGCCCCGACCGCCAACGGCAATACCGGCTAGCTCCGCAGGGGTTGATAGTATCTGCACCGGCAATGCGCGCATATCAATACCACCGGGCGCAGCTTCCTGGTCACCACCGTCAACCCCTTTAAGTGTTACTATCCCTTGTGTCCCTATAAAATTACCGCTTTCGCTCATAAAAGTTTTCTTATCAAACGACTCCACCCCCTCAAGTTGTCTGATCGTTCTTTCTCCTGCTTGATAGCCAAATAAATCGGCATCGGCTGCCTTTTTAAGCGATACCACATCAATTTCAGTTGCCTCGATCGAAGCAACCGTAATAACCCAAACGCGTTGGCCACCGCGACTTTGCTTTTGCGTCAGCGAAACAAATATCGGAAGGGAAGCATTCGCTTTATTGCCGTGAACATACGCATTTTTTATCATCTCCTTAAACGCAACTTGCGCATCGCGACCAAGGGACCGAACAATCTGCACCATCACCGCAATATCTAAATCCCCATACTCCGTAACCAGGTTTGAAACATCCAGCGCTACAAGCTTTCCGGTTAATAATTGCGCGGCGACTTCTTCCGCATTTTCCGGTTTCAGCACAACACGCTGCGCAGGGCCGCCGATTTTCTCTTCCACAGTCTGTATTTTTTGCGTATCAGCGATTACGCTACCGGAAACATTTTTCCGAAAATCATCGTATAATAATTGTACGCGCGGATTAGAGCCATACTCTACAGGCTTATCAATATCTAAAAAGGCCGCTCTTCCTGCATCGCCAACCTCATGAGCCCTTACAAACAACTGATGATACGCAATCGCCAAAAGAAGAGGGTAAGAAACCGGGCGCTGGATAACCGACAATAAAACTTCCCTTGCGTCATAAGGACTAAGTTTCTCGGTCTCCCCCATAGCCTTAATAACTTCCGCGTATTTCGGCCGGCCTCCCGGAGCACGCATGGCATTGTTGATTTTCTCTATCAACTCTTCTTTGCTAACAGCGGGAACCGCCTCCGCAACAAGCGATTCTCTTTTAACCACCTGGTAGAGAGCGTTATATGGCAAGAGATTATAACTGGCACTCAGAGAACCCACGCGCAACTCGGCAGAAAAAAAGACTTGGCGCAACACATCATTCATAGCGACACCAAATCGTTTATCGTCATCAATAACAACATACCCTTTATCCCTTACTAACTCGTGCGCCTTCAAGAGCCAGCTTCGGACAGTTTCGTGCGCATCGGCGAATTGACCGTGCGGTCGAGGCCCCAAGAGATCAAAGAAAGTCACCAAATCAAATCCGCCTGCCTCTAAACCGTTTTTCTCAAGATCCAAGACCCCGATCTCACTCTGAATAATTCTTACCCGAGAAGAAAACGCATTATTGTCGCTATCACCAAGCCTTCCTTGAACCGCCTGTATCAAAGCCCGCGTCATTTTCGCATGACCATCGTCAGCCTCAACAACAACCACCTCTTTCCCCATCAACGCAAGGAGAAGAGGAAGCGTTTGTATCCCGTCACCGACAACCAGGACCTTTTGAAAATCATGCTGCCGGGTTTTTTCAATGAATTCCCGAGCTTTAGCTATATCTTTTCTCGACCCCTCTAGCCTCAAGACCGACTCAAGAGTAGCACACGCTTCATCTGACCCCATATGCCCTTGCGCAAACCCGGGAAACTGCATGCGCAGGACCTGTCCGACTCTTTTACCCCGGGCATTGGTAAGAGGAAAATCATACGTATTCCTCCGGGCATCGTAATGCGCCTGGTCAAGATACGGCTTGATCGATAAGCGAACGCCCAAGCCTTCCCCATACAACGAAGGATCAACCCCCTCAGGAGCAGCCTGTGAAGCAGAAAAATCAATCGGGGCAAGTCCGCCGTCGATAACATCAAGGATAAGCGCATCGCCTTCCTGAAACCATCGGATCGCAATGCTGCTGGCAGGATCCGCGCGATTCCCCCAAATCACCGCATTCTTAATCGCCTCGCGTAAGGTCAGAATAAGCCGATCTTCTTCCGGGGATGAATATGCTTGGCTATCGCCGAATACACGACGGATATGCGCAACGATCTCCGTAGCCATTGTCAACGGAGCGACAGGGCTCCCCTGATGCAACGTGATATGAGAAAAAATGAGCGTGTTGCCGGAAAAATCCCCTGGTACATGCGCCCGCAAGAAATCGCGCGTCCACGAAACACTCGTGCTCCCGGAATCAACGCGCGAGAGGGAAACAGGGATACGGAGCGCTTGATGAGTCCGTATATCCGATACTACCGCTTCCGGGAGTTCCGCGGACTTTTGCGTCATACCCGCATCTTCTTGCCTACCACCGGCATTGATCGATCCTGTCTCTCTTTCAACAGAAGGACTTTTTGCGGATTCCGCAAGCGCTTGCTCCCCGCCTTCTTGCTGCGTTGCAGGCAAACGGACAAGAATAGCGCACGCATCCTTGATCTGATATCCGTTCAGCTTTTCCGGCTTATCCAGATGAATAACACCCGGCTCGGTCTTCTTCCCGATAGCTACTTCTATTTGAGGCCTATTAGAAAGGGCGTTGCGTTCTTCAACCGGCGAAACTAAATACCGTACCGGCGCTTCGGGATGAAGTTTATTATACGCATGCGCCAATTTTTGCGCATATTGAACCAACCCTTCCAAGAAATCCGCAGCATCATATTCAGAAAGAAAGTGCGCGGAAGGGTTGATCGCGCGCAGGATCCAAACCTTCTCTCCTTGTAAATAATTTTCCAAAATAAGCGTTGAGCCTACAAAATGCTCTTCGCTCCCTTCCCCGTCCGTAAACAAAAGCGCCCCTACCATGGTAGGATAAAACATCAAGCCGGGCACCGCGGTATAACAAGCGTCACCGATATCTCCGGCCAACTCCCCCAGCAGCCCGCGAGTAGCAAACGCCCGAACCAACGTTGCTTGCCCCGTTTTTATTTGCCTAAGCGATTCTTCTTCAAATATCTTTGGGAGAAATAACTTTCCGAGTTTTTCCGCTTCAGCGCTGCCTACGCGACCAGCAAAAACATGTTCGGTCAAAACATCCTGCGCACATTCTTTGATTTTGTTGATACTCAACACGCTCAAATCTTTCATCTGTTCATCCGCCATTTGCTGACGCAATAACGACACAGCGTGAAAGCACTCAACCCAAAGCGCGACAAGAACAATCTCTTTTAAATCACGCTGCCTATCGAGGTTTTCACCGGCTCCGTTAATCGCCCGCGCCAAATCAAGACATGACGGCGCGCTTCGAAGAGCTTGAAGGCTTGCCGCAAGGAGTGAAACCCTTTTTTCGAGGTTGACGCGGGCCTTATCATTGGTTGCGTGTTCGAGCGCCGACACCGCCTGTTCATAAAGCTTCTCTTCTTGTTCCAAAGCGCGGGCGCGTAACTCTTCAAGAGCGGCATTTATCCCCTGATCAAACCCTGCCGCTTTATCAACAATGCTCCGATACCAAACAAACATTTGCGCGGCATCCGCAGTAAACGATTTGGGACCAAGCAATGAAACGGAAAACGATCCCTCGGTGGCCAACACCGTTTCTTCTACGGGTATCCCCGAATTACCATAATAGGCTCTATCCGAGTGGAAAGCGCGCACAAATTCAACAATATCTCTTCCCCTTGCAGAGCCATGGCCCCAGGTTGCGGTATAAAAACCAACGATCCCTCCGATTAAAGAACGAAGTACCGGATGCACCAAATACTTCTCGTTGATATCTTTTTCGCTAAATATTTCCGCACGAAGCCCCCTGATCACGCCCTTGAGCTGCTCAATCCCCTCTCTCCCTGTTTTTGTCACGCCAATTCCTTTTAAATCAAATTCCGCAAGATACTCCGAAGAAACCGAAACCCCTTGAGAGAGCGCTCGATGCAAAACGATCAACGTCTCATCAGTAAAGAAACCAAAATCATTGATATACGAATCAAGCAGGATCTTCCAGTCTTGCGCCGTATCCCATTCCTTCATCGCATGGGCAGCCAGCATATTATTTAATCCGCGCAAAGAAGCCAGCCGGCTATCCCTCGGGACTGTTTCATACCATTGCATAATTACATCGGTAATATCGCTTTTTTGGGAAACTATCTGCAGGGCATCAAGATGCACAATAAGCCTTATTTTTTCCAGAGAAAGTGTTTCATTGGATCCTGCCCTCAAGAAGTTCATAAACGCGGGCATGTTCTGCGCATACGGATCATTGCGCAAGAAATCCCTCACGCGATCGATCCAAAGCTGTTCGCGGGTATCGGACGTAACTCCGACGAGAGAAAGGAGCCTTATCAAATCGGCGTATACCGAGACCGCGGGAGAAGAAATAAAACGGCGCATGTTTTCTTGAGGATCAGCGGTATCAATAAAATGCGCGCAAATTGCCTCGATCCAGGCAACTCTATCTATCCCCGCAGCAAAAAGCTGATTATTAAAAACCATCGTCTCTTTGATGCTCTTATCGCGAATAAGCCGCGAACATGACGCCGCAGGATCGGTAGTTTTCAGAATAGCGCCCAACAGATCGCCGGGCTCAAAACCGTCTGAAAAATTCCCCTGCGCATCTACAAAAGCGCTTAAAGCTCCGGCAAGCTCATAAAAAGCCCCGAGCGCTCGCCTAACATTATCCTGATCCGCAACACTCCGGGCAACCTGCTGTATCCGGAATAACGGGATGCCAACCTCTTTGAGCCGCACAACCAAAGATTGCATTTCCTGCATATTCTCTTTTTGCCCAGGCTTACCGATAAGACGAGGCAAAATATACTCGATATCGCCGCGATAAAAACCGCTACTTTCTAAGAATGCAACGAATTGACTATACTGCTTCGGCATTTGTTCCTGAAGGCACCGGCGCACATTTTTAAGACGGACCGTTTGGCGGATAAGATCGTTGCGTAAGGAAGCATATTCTTCTTGCGGGAGAGAGCGCGTCATTTCGGAACGAAGCTTTCGGATATAGAGCACATTGATCACAGCATCAGCAGCCCTCGCAAAGAAAGTATCCTTCCTTGTTTTTCCTTCCTCAGGCACAGAAGCCACATCTGCCGAGATTGCGCCAGGTGCTCCCGATTGCATAACAAGCGGTGCATCGACTTCTTGTTCCACAACAGCCCTCTCGGGCAAACCAACTTCTTTTTTGCGCTCGCTGTTAAAAAATCCTATAAATTCGTCGCTTTCTTCTTCCGATAGCTCATCAAGGGATTTATCCGGCAACGGCTTATCATGCGCTCGAAACCATTGCCGCAACCATTCTTCCATATGCGCCTTACCTTCGACAGAATCCCACAAACTCACGATATCGGGGAGCTCAAATGCTTCGTAATACGAACTTTGTAACCATGCCCACTGTTCACTTCGATACGAGGAAACAATTCTTTCCCGCGCAGCGTTGATCAATGCGGTGTCGCCATACGCATGCGGCATAAACAATTGCCAGGCGTCAAACGGCTGGGCCAAGGAACCGTCGGAAAAACTAAGGATATTCACCAGGTCTGCCAAAGATCCGAAGGTCGTGTCCTGATGATACCCTCGAGCAACAAGGAGCTCTTGAGAACGGGCATATATCGCGCGCTTCATTTCTTTCGGGATATCATTGGTACTAACACCTACGCCTTTAACAATATATATCCCGAACTCAATGTCGCTCTCTTTCCCTGCGTATCCTTTCAACGT
>CAZJJL010000020.1:0-434 GCA_964546325.1 uncultured Planctomycetales bacterium
GCAATAAGCGCATCCATGAATAAAACGTTTCTCCAGCAACACGATACGCCTCGTTCTCTTTCTCCCCTCCGGAGTATCCGGAGACTCCGCCGCATGAAGGTCCTCAATATCATACGCATACGCACCTTTCCAATACCGGGCAGCATGCGCAGCAACACACAGACCGGTCGGATAATGTCCGATATACACATCGGCCTTCTGGCGCAACGCTAACCGCAGCAATTCAGGAAAAACACGGCCTTCGGCGCGTTCCGCGACTCCCGGTATTCTCCACAAGAATGACAAAAGCCCGCATACATGCAACCGTATTCCCGTATAATAATACCTGAATCTCTCGGAAGGAACCGCCGGCGACCAGCCTACTCTTTCATAGCTCCACGGCTTATTTTTCAGGAATGACTCATCAAACTTTCTGACGTACGCGATATTCCCCT
>CAZJJL010000020.1:444-8118 GCA_964546325.1 uncultured Planctomycetales bacterium
CGCGGCACATAAAGCATCCGCTTCTTTGACAACCCGCGGAGTCGATGTCAAATACTCCGGAGTAATAATGCACACTTTCTTTCCGTGACGGTCCGATGGATTCATCATGTCCTTTGCGGAGCAGCCGCATCCAGCCTGCGGACAAAACTACTCCATGCTAATAAACGCCAAACATCAGGAAAATACCTGAATATATCCCGACTGCGCCAATGCATGGGTTTTCCGGATAACGCCAGAGGCAATTGTTCTCCAAACGAATGAAGCGCTCGATAGTCGATCATTTCCCGCGCCCCGGCGAATCCTTGAAGCAACCATATCCATCTAAGATTATAGGCAAACCCGAGTTTCTTGCGTTCGCAGAACCAGCGAGGCCACGACCCGAGATAATTCTTCAAGAGAGCTTTTGAAACCCCTCGCTGCGTAATGCGCTCAAAAGGAAGTGTCCATACATACCGGATCAAATCACAATCTAAAAGCGGACAACGGATCTCAACCCCCTGCTCCGCGCACGCCCGATCAGCTTTCGCAAGCATATGGCCGACAAACGTATCGGTAACCGTCTCGACAGCATACGGACTCATCCAATCAGGAAGCGGTATACCTTGAGGGAACAAAGAAGCCACAGAAGGCGCCCCATCAGCCCGGACCCAATCGGACGGTTTAGCGTATCCGCAAAAGATCTCGTCACCGCCGTCTCCCGTCAAAAGAACCTTACTGCGACTTGAGACCGCCTCAACAAGCCGGACAAGCATATAATATGAGATCATTCCCAGCGGTTCATCCTGGAGATCGAACGAACGCATGATTGAATCGGCCAACCTTCCGCGCACCGGAGAAACATATTCAAGCGGCAAACGCATTCGATGCGCCGCATACCGGGCATAGAATTCGTCATTGAAGAACGGAAGAGCTGCCGCAAGCGTTAAAACGCGCAACGGCTGCGAATCTTGATTATCCGATGACAACTTCTGCGCGGCCTTTGTTACGACCGTAGAATCGATACCTCCGGAAAGAAGTACCGCCGGAGAAGGATTATTCGCCAATCGGCGACGGACCGATTGCTCGACTAAAAAAGAGATCCGCTGCGATATAACGTCAGGGGTTTCCCCCTCAAACGAAAAAACCGGCTCAGAAAGACACGAACGCGTTTCTTTCAATACGCCATCCCAGGAAAAAACACATACTTCTCCGGGTAAAACCGGGACCGCTCCCTGTATAAGCGATTGCGTACTCGGAACAAATCCCTTTCTCCAGTATGCCGCGGCGCTGTCACGGCGCAATGTAACCGGCGCGCCGGAAACCGCTACTAAGGGAATAAGCGAAACCCCGAAATAAAGACTCTCTCCCCATCGGGCGTAATAAAGCGGTTTTTTGCCGATCGGGTCCCGTGCCAGCACAACGATCCCTGCTTTTTCATGTACGATAACTAACGAATACATCCCCTTTAATAAGCGCAAACCATCGAGACCTTTCTGACGATACAGGGCAAGAATCACTTCCGTATCGGACTTCCCCGAATACGGATAAGAAGCCAACATACTGCGTAATTCCAGGTAATTATAAATTTCACCCGCAAACGCAACGGTAACATCAGACTGCTCATCCGTAAGCGGCTGATGCGATCGGGGATCTTTATCAACAATCGCCAAACGCGCATGCGCAATACATACCCGCTTATCCATACTTGACCATACGCGCTGAGAATCGGGCCCGCGGCGATACAACCAGGCGCCCGCACGATACAGATCATCGGGTTTTCCGGTTTTAGATATCTGTCCTATAAAACCACACATAGCGTGATCACCTTTTCTTTTCCTATACGCCAAACAACTGCATGTTACTTCATAAAATCCCGTATTAACCGTATATGCTCTCTATTTGCATCGGACACGGTCCATTCCAACGCCCTGGTATGCGATGCTTTCCCCATATCACGGAGAGCCTTTCGATTGCTCAAACACCATTGCATAGCCTCAGACAATTGTTCGCTTTCAGCAGCAGGCACCACAATACCGCCGGAACACATGGTTATATCATCCGCGCACCCCGATTCAACGGTCGTAATAACCGGTAATCCCGATGACATCGCTTCTAAAACAGCATGCGATCGGCCTTCTAAGAGCGTCGGGAGAACAAACACATCGGATGAAGCATACAGATCATACAGCTGCAAACGGGATAAAACCCCGGCATAGTTCCAAGTCCCCTGAAGGCCGCGCAACAAGCGAAGCGGGATTTCACACGGACCCGCTAAAATCAATTCTGCGTGCGCTCCGGCCGCTAATGCATTCCATGCCTTAATAAGATACGGAATACCCTTACGCAACGAAAGATTCCCGACATAAAGAAATCGTACCGGTCCGTCGCCACTGCCTGCCCGCGCTTGCGTGTGCGGGCACTGCGGAAACCCTGTCGGAACAGCAACGATCCGATCTCCGGGAAAACCCCGCTTCAAGAAAGATTCACGCACAAACGCTGAATTCGCAACAATACGATCGGAAAGAACGTACTCTTCTTCTTTACGGCGAACGCTACGCTGTATATCATCACAAAAAAGTCGATGATACGCACTGGCATATGAAGGATGTCTCATGATTTCCCGGAGGATAGTATCAGCAACTTCCTGTCCATGCGCCATAACCTGACGCAATACACACGTTCCTCCCTTTGCTTTATGCCTGGCAAAAGTTTCCCGGCTGCTATGTTCCATCCCATACATCAGACTATACGTACCCGCAAAAGACCGGGCAACCCATCGATCAAACGCGGATTCGCTCCAAAGCCACGCTGCATTTGCCCACAGAGGACCCGCGATCCTTGAAACCGCAAGACGCACCAGCTCATGGCTCCAATACGTATGCACCATGCCCGAAAGAGAATCGGGAACCATCCTTCGCTCAGAACCTTTCCTCACACACGCAGGGAGATATGGGGACAATCGAAGAAAAACAGCATCCCGTTTATGAGAACGGTCAAAAGCGCACGTCGTAGCAACGCCCCGCAGAAGCGATTCCTGTGATAAACCTTCAAGGATACCGACAATACTCGGTCTTAGATCAGGGGACGAAACAAAAACTCCGGGAGAAACGATTTTTTCTCGCATAAAAATCCCTATAGATATCCGTCGCAAAAAACTACGCGACCAAGCAAGCATCAACAGCAAAAAAATCCTTTAGCCCTTCAACAAACGTTTATACACCATATCCATTTCTTCCGCAACCGTGGTACTGCTCTTAACCGCAGGAATATGCGCGCGCCACTCCTCAATCACATGAGGATTTTCATATACCCATCGAATACATGCCCGCCACGCGTGCACATCGCCGACAGAAACAAGCAAACCGTTGATCCCATGCGAAATAAGCTCTGCCAATCCACCCATATTACTTCCAATAACAGGGACCCCTGCCGCAAAAGCTTCCAAAACAACCAACGGCCCGGTTTCAAACCAAACCGACGGAACCGCTAAACAATCAAGCGAAGAAAATACCTCCTGCCTATTCTCTTTCGATACTTCACCGCAAAACATGATCCGCGGATCTTTCCCGATCAAACGCCTAACCCATGCATAATACGCGTTTTCTTCAGGATTATTGATCCTCCCGTAAATACGTAACTCTATCTTACATGAAAGCGGCAATCCTCGCACTGCCTTAACCAACACATGCAATCCTTTAACGCTATTAAAGCGCCCCAGAAACCCCAATCTCAAAACATCCGGAACTCTCCGCTGCGGCTTTTCCAGAAATCCCGGTATAAATTCCGACGGAAGTCCATGCCGGCACAACGTGATCTTCTCATGAGGCACTCCGTTTAAATGCAACGCATAATACAACCATTTAGAAACGGCGATAATATGATCGGAAAAACGAAAGATTGACTGGATCTGTTTTTCTCTCTCAAGGAATAACCGATGGATGGAAAAGGCAGTCCCTATTTTATTCTCCACATGTCTGGCAAAAGAACTTGCCCACAAAGGGACCCGCGCGAGAACCCAGGCGATGAACCACGGCATACCGCATTTTTTAACCCAACACGACGTACAGCGAATAGCATTGATACTGCCGTCACAGGGGATTTCACCCCATCGCATTGACGTACCCCCTACGCAGAGAAAATCAGCGGCGTGGATCGTGATAACAAGCGGGATACCCAGGCTTTTCGTATACTGCGCATGAAAATATCCGCAACCGCGCGTAAATGAATGCATATGCACAATATCAGGTTTATGCTGTGATATCCACCGTTTAAAAACCTCGAAATATTCCGGCTCTTTTTCTAAACGCAATTCCGGCCTACCGGGTTTAGTCGTTATCGGATACCGAAAAACAGGAATCCCCTCATAGATATATGAATCCTCTCGCTCATCGCGGGAAGGCGCCGCTATTGAAACATTCCATCCTTTCCGTAGCAAGTCGGCTGCCAGGCATCGAACATACATCTCCGTGCCTCCGACAGAATCCGGAAAGTACCATCCTACCAATAAAAGAATCGTCGGTTTCCATTCCCCCGCCACATATCCTCCTAAGGTAAATAATGCGAACAACGCCGGCATAAAACCGGCATGGTATTATATCGACGCCATTGAACGCGTAAAGACTGCGCCTTCGGGCTATTCCAGGCGTCTTCTAAACGTAACGTACCTACATTCCCCAAAATAAGCTGGCTATCCGCATTCACATCCCTGCACAAACACAACCCTATCGCTCCGTTTGAAAAAACAACCATCCCTGAGAATAAGCACCTGCAGGGACGGAATAATCGCGGATACAAGGGACGCCGGCGCAGATGACCGGGCAAGCGGACAACTCCGCTCCAATCATCGACAAAACGGCTCATGCGTTGCGCCTGCTGCGCTAAACCAAACTCTCCAAGCGCGTCAATTCTCTTAAAATCAGGATGCGTAACGATCGCGCTCAACGGTTGAGCCGTAGGCTTGAGCGATATGCACAGTTTTATCGGATTATGGCGCCTCTTATTCTCTACGATGAGCCGCTCTAGATTTTGAAGAACGGTCTCATACCGGTCAACGCCAAAAAACGCACGGTAATCGTCGCGGCCGGAAAGCACAAGGGAAAGGCCAAGCCATGTTATGCCGGAATCAAAAAAAGCATCCAACGGAAAAGAATGCAACCACTGCGCGTTCGTGACAAAACCGATCTCGGTGAGTTTCGGATTGCTGCGCACATACCGCAAACGCTCCAACAAATGCGGATCAAGCAGAGGATCTCCGATAACCGAATTGAAATCAAGCAAATGCCCGCCCCACGCGGCATATTCATCAACCGCTTTTTTAAAGATCGCCATATCCATCGATTGCCGAGGCCGGCGCATGGAAGTATTCGCGCAGAAAACGCACCGGGAATCACACAGATTGGTAACCTCCAGGCTTAAACGGGGAATACGAGCCGGAGTAAAATACGCAGGATCGAAATACCCGCGAACATACCGCGCCAGCCCCTGCGCGTAACGACGAACAGCGTTTAACATTACTGCACTCTCCTCTTGAGGAAACGATACCAATACCCGATCTCTTCAGCCTTCGTATACCCAAACAACTTCTGGCATATTTGGAATGCGCAGGAACGCACATACCGATACCCCGGAACAAGATTCTGTATGGCACCGATAGCTTTTTCATGTAATGCTACGTCGGGAACGACGCTCTCCCGGGCAACGTATTCATAGACCCGGATCAATGCCTTCTTGCGCACATCCGTAATACCCCCATGCTGCTTCCACCACGACTCAACGCTTGCCGCATTGACAAAACAATCACGGATAAAGGCGCCCTGATGGCTCGTCGAAACAGATCCTTTGCGATGAACCCGATAATACGCGGCAAGCTGGTCGCAAAATACAAAGCGGCCGCCATATAAAGCGCAATCAAGCGCAAAACGCGCGTCCTGAATAATTGGTAAATCAATCCTCCATCCTCCAATCTTTTCGATAATGGACCTGCGAAAAAGATACGCGGCCGGAGGGAACCAGCTATCCGTAAAAAGGTCTATCTCAGGATCTTGCAAAGGTTTTCCGAGAATATTCTTCGCATGAGACGCATACTGCTTGCCCGCGGATATTCTCTGCCATTTTCCGTATGCCACATCTGCTTGCGAAGATTGCAACGCATCAAACTGCGCGGAGAGCTTCCCCTCTGCCAAAATATCATCGGCGTCAAGATACTGAATGAATTCCCCCCGGGATTCCTGCGTGCCTCTATTACGCGCGCTGCTCGGCCCTTGATTCTCCGTTACCACGATACGCACCGCAGGAAACTCTTGCCGAACAAGATCTGCGCTACCGTCAGTAGAGCCGTCATCAACAAGAATCACTTCCATATGTTCAAACCCTTGTCGCAAAACGCTGGAAACCGCATCGCGTATCCAAGGCCGCGCATTGAAACACGGGATCACAACAGAAATAACCGGTTTATGCTCAAACGATCCGTTCATACCAATTTGCCCTTCAATACAATGAAGCCGCCCTTTCTTACCAGAGACCTTGATTGAGGTTCTTATCATGCGCAACATCGCGCCGATATCTTAAACATCCTTGTAACCAGCAATACCGTAAAACCGCTTCAAAGACCGCGGGCTTAATGGAGCGTTTCTCGTAATACTTCGCTCGTGCCCAATGCCACAAAAAACGCACAAACCGAATAGAACGCCTGATAATCCCTCTTCTTTTGATCCCATCATGAAAATATGCAAAATCGGGAACTTTGCCCGCGAGTATCTGCCCTGAAAAACCGAGTATCTCCATCCGACGACATGCCCCCTCAAGCGTTGTCGGATGATCATGATACCCCCGCGCATCGCAATGAAACATAAGTTTAAAACCGTGTTTTGACAAACGAAACGCCAATTCGGAATCCTCAAAAGCCGCATACGGAAAAGACTCATCAAAGAAGAATTCATTCCTGACTAAGAAATCCTTTTTTACGGAAACATTCGCCGTATAGAAATACTTCCAGGACGCCTCGGTCTTTCCCGCCAAATGACCGTAATGGAACTGCGGACCGCCATTCTCCAGCCAATGCATAAACGGCGTTATCCTTATATGCGCTGCCCACGTAACAAAACCAAGGACACCGACGGATTCAAGCGGATATTGCCGGTGCCAACGCGTGTGCTCTTCTAAAAGCTCGGCGTCCGCTATAATATCGTCTCCCAAGAACAAAAGGAGCTCCCCCCGGGCATTCCTGATCCCGATATTCCGTGCCGCTGCCGGGCCTTTATGTTCCTGAGTAAAAACACGCACGCAAAACGGATAATCCCCGAACTCACCCGCTAAAACCTTATCGGTCCGATCAGAAGAACCGTCATCAACGATTATGACCTCGCATTGCTCCAAAGGAAACCGCTGCGCGGCAAGGGCTGCAAGCGTTTTAACAAGCGTATCCGCGCGATTGTAAGTCGGAATAATAACGCTCCATACGATTCCCTTATATTCAGGATCCATACGCATGCTCCGTCACGGGGAAGACTCCCGCAAGAAATCCGCAATGCGCCGACGAAAACGTTCAGCGCCGAAATGCCCGATTATCTCCTGACGCAAAGAGACAGGATCAAAAAATCGCCCTTTACCATCGGGCGCTAACAAACTAAGCAGTGCCTGCGCTATCTGCCGATGATCGCCGGGATCGACCATGAGCCCAAGTTTCCCGTCGAGGAG